>JALDXK010000650.1:0-3729 GCA_032155105.1 Acidobacteriota bacterium | reverse complement strand
CTCCTTGGCCTCGAGGGCCGCGGAGATCACGCTGCCGGAGGTGATCGCCTTGCGCATTCGGCGCGCCATCAGGTCAGCACTGTTGCGGCGCACCGCCTCGTTGACGTCGAGCTGCGGGTGGAGCGCCTTCGCGACCTCATCGATGTTCAGCAGCGTCTTGCCGAGCAGCGTCAGGTCCGCCGGCGCGCGCATGTTGTGCTCGCGAATCAGCTGCGAAAGCTCCAGGAACACCTGGCCAATCTGGAACTCGCCGATCGACTGGTGCCCGACGCGGCCGACCAGCGTGGCGATCGCACGGCGGAACCCCGGCTCGTTGAACTCGTCGAGCTTCTCGCCAAGCGTGAGCGCCACGTCGGCGGCTTCCTCGCCGCGCCCCTCGCTCACCGCGAGCAGCAGCTTCAGCAGCCGCTCCTGCATCTGGGGGCTCAGCCGCCCGATCATGCCGAGATCGATCAGCGCCAGCAGGCCCTCGTCCGTGATCAGTACATTGCCGGGATGCGGATCGGCGTGGAACACGCCGTCAAGCACGATCTGTTTCAGATAGGCACGAACGAGCGTGTCGGCCAGGACCTCCCGATCGAGCTCGGTGGTCGCCACCTTGCTGATCGCGGTGACCTTCGTGCCCGACACGTAATCCATGGTGAGCACGCGTGTCGAGGTGTAGCCGTCGACGGGCATCGGCACCACGAGGAGCTTGAACTCAGCGAGATTGTTCGCGATGACGCTGAGGTGCTGCGCCTCGCGAAGGTAATCCAGCTCCGCGACGATCGCGGTACGGAACTCGTCGACCATGCCGGGGAGGTCGTAGCGGGTGCCGGTGTCGCTGTGCGCGGCCATGAACTGCGCAATCTCGTCGAGCGCTACGAGATCGGCCGCGACCTGCTCAGCCACGCCGGGGCGTTGCACCTTCACCGCCACGACGCGCCCGCCACGCAGCGCCGCGCGGTGCACCTGGCCTAACGAGGCGGTGGCGAGCGGCCGCTCCTCAAAGGCGGCGAATGCCTTTGAGAGCCGAACGCCGAGGTCGTCCTCGACGATTTTCTGGACCTCCTCGAACGGCACCGGCTGCACGTTGTCCTGCAGCCGAGCCAGCGCCTCGAGATGGGCGGGCGGCAGCAGATCGACGCGCGTCGACAGTACCTGGCCAAGCTTGATGAACGTCGGCCCGAGCGACTCCAGATCGCGCGCGAGGTTCGCGGCGGCGTCCGGATCGGGATCCGCGTCGCGTCCATATTTCAGGAACAGGGACGCCACTGCGGCGTAACGGCTCAACTTCGGCGGCAGGACGGTCACTACCGAGACCGTTGCAATGCGCGTTCCCATCTTCGCCGTTCCGCGTACGGCTTGGGCGGATGAGCCTCATCGCCTTTGCGAACGGCTTCGGTGGGTACCACGGCATCGGCCCTCTACGTAGGGCTTCGGCGGGTCAGGGCGGCTGCGGCTTACCGAGTATGGGTAACGACCTGCCCAGCACAACTATGGCCGTATAAGATGGCTGGCATGTCTTCGTTCGTGATCGGCGTCGCCGGCGGGTCGGGGTCGGGAAAAACCACCGTGGTGCGGCGCATCGTCGACAGCCTTGGCCCCGAGCACGTCACCTTGCTCGATCATGATCGGTACTACCGCGATCGCAACGATCTCCGGCTCGAAGAGCGTGCGGCCCTCAACTACGACCACCCGGATTCGCTCGAAACCGATTTGCTGGTGCGGCACGTGCGCGAACTGCGCGCGGGGCGCGCGGTGGATGTGCCGCGCTACGACTTCACGCGCCACGCGCGGCTCGGGGAAACCGAGACCTTCCAGCCGCGCCGGGCGTTGATCGTCGAAGGCATCCTCGTCTTCACCGACGCGGCGCTGCGCGACCTCATGGACATCAAGGTGTTCGTCGACACCGACTCCGACACGCGGTTCATCCGCCGCCTGCAGCGCGACGTCGCCGAGCGCGGCCGGACGATGGAGTCGGTGGTGGAGCAGTACCAGAACACGGTGAAGCCGATGCACCTGGAGTTTGTCGAGCCGAGCAAGCGCTACGCCGACGTGATCATCCCGCTCGGCGGACACAACACCGTCGCCGTCGACCTGCTGCTGACGATGTTGAGGAGCGTGTCGGCGACGCGTTAGCTCTGGCGGTTGCGGTTGAGCAGGTAAGCGCCGAAGGCCGCCAGGCCGCCGAGCACCACGATGTCGCGCATCAACTTGAAAAAGTTGATCACCCACGCGATGCCGAGGCCGAATGCCACCCACTGCACCCACCACTGGCCGGGGGAGGTCATCAGGTTGATGGCGAAACACAGCGCCAGAATGAACGGCGCCATCACGAGGAACTTCAAACGACCGAAGGGTCCAGCCACACGCAGCTCCTTAACAAGTAATTTACGATCCGCGCGGTGGAAGGTTCGCATGACCCGCTCGTCGGAAACAAGGTAGAATTCTGGAGGTTTTTCTACCCAAAATCTGGAGGCTTTATGAACGTCCGGCAGCCGTTTTCTCGTCGTCGTTTCGTGGGTGGCGTTGCCGCCGCCGTAGGCGCGCTCAGCCTCCGGCATGACACGGAGTTGCTCGCGCAGGGGCAGACCGCGCAGTTTACCGGCGGGAATGCCGAGTACGACGCCTACGTGAAGCTGGCGAGCAACGAGAACAACTGGGGACCGCCGGATTCGGTGATGAAGGCGATGAACAGCGCCTGGAAGTACGCCAACCGCTACGGATATCCCGACGGTAACGTGGTCCAGGTGATCGCCGACCATCATGGCGTGAAGCGCGAAAACATCCTGCTCACCGCCGGCTCTGGTGAAGGCCTGAACGTGATGGCCACCACCTACTTGAAGCCGGGGCAGAAGGTGATCGGCGTGAGCCCGTCGTACGCGAGCGTGTTCCAGCAGGCCGCCGCCGTCAAGGCCGACTCGATCCAGCTGCCGCTCAACCAGGACTACCGCCAGAACATCAGCCAGTTGATCGAGACGACCAACCGTCACGCGCGCGACATCGGGTTCGTCTACATGTGCAATCCCAACAACCCGACCGGCGTGGTGGTGACGGCCAAGGAAATCAAGGATCTGCTCGACAACATTCCGAAGGACATGCCGGTGTTGATCGACGAGGCCTATCATCACTACGTGGATGATCCGGCTTATGGCACGGCGATTCCTTATGTGCTCGAGGGCCGGCCGATCGTGGTGGCGCGCACGTTCTCCAAGATCGCCGCGCTGGCCGCGATGCGCATCGGCTACTCGGTGGCGCCGCCGCAGATGATTCGCGACATGCGCGTCTACGCTTCGAACAGCGTCAACGTGCTGGCCAAGTGGGGCGCTGTGGCGTCGCTCAAGGATCCCGCGGCGCAGGCCGACGTCAAGTCCAAGACCGTCAACATGCGCAACAACACCACGAAGGTGCTCGAATCGTGGGGCTACGCGACGATTCCGTCGCAGACCAACTTCTTCATGGTGAGCCTCGGCGACCGCACGGTGCAGCCGGTGATCGAAGAGTTCCGCAAGAAGGGCATCCTCGTCGGCCGCCCGTTTCCGCCGATGCTGAACCACCTGCGCGTCTCGGTGGGCACGCCGGAGGACATGGAGAAGTTCATCAAGGCCTTCAAGGAGATCTTCCCCCAGAAGGCCGCGGCCACCGCCCCGGGCGGCCAGCAGTAGACCGATAGCCCCCGGCTTTAGCCGGGGGATCCCCCGCCTGGAGGCGGAGATCCCCCGCCTGGAGGCGGAGATCCCCCGCCTG
>JALDXK010000649.1:0-3736 GCA_032155105.1 Acidobacteriota bacterium | reverse complement strand
CGCCCGACGCCGCGTCGAAGGTGCTCGGCCAGCTCAGGTTGCAGGTGGCGAAGAAGGAGAACCTGATTCCGGAGGGGCGCTGGGAACTGACCTGGGTCACTGATTTCCCGTTGTTCGACTGGAACGCCGGCGAGAAGCGCTGGGATTCGGTGAACCATCCGTTCACCGCGCCGCGCGAGGAAGACCTGCACATGCTCGAGTCCGATCCCGGCACGGTCCTCGCCAAGGCCTACGACGTGATCCTCAACGGCTGGGAATTGGGTGGCGGCAGCATTCGTATTCACGACCGCGAGACGCAAGCCAAGGTGTTCCGGTTGCTCGGCATGTCGGACGAGGATGCGAAGAACCGGTTCGGCTTCTTCCTCGAGTCGCTCGAGTACGGGACGCCGCCGCACGGCGGCCTCGCACTCGGCCTCGATCGTATTTGCGCCCTGCTGTCCGGGGAGACGTCGATTCGAGAGGTGATACCGTTCCCGAAAACGACGCAGGCCGTTGACTTGATGTGCGACGCACCGTCGACGGTTGACCCGCGACAGTTGCGCGAGCTGCATATCAAGGCCACGCCGTAAAGGTAGGATGTGAGACCATGCCCTTGTTGTTTTCCTACGGCACGCTCCAGCACGACGAGATCCAGCTCGAGACCTTCGGGCGCAAGCTGTCTGGCGAGAAGGATCTCTTGAACGGCTATGAGCCGTCGCTGGTGAAGATTGCCGATCCGGCGGTGGCGACCCGCCTGGGCAAGACGCATCACGACAACATCAGGGCCACCGGCGACGAGTGGAGCAGCGTGCAGGGCACGGCGCTCGAGGTGACCGATGCGGAGCTGACGCTGGCGGATCGGCACGAGGCGTCGTTCGCGTATCAGCGCATCGCCGTGGAACTCGCCTCGGGCCACCGGGCCTGGGTCTACGTACACACACCCGACGGCCGCGGCTGATGCCGAAGGACAGGCCAGCGGTCACCCTGCCGGACGCGGCGCGCAGGCAGGCCATCGCCGCTTTGCGTGATTACTTTGCCGCCAACCTGGATGAGGAGATCGGCGACCTGAAGGCCGGCCTGATGCTCGATTTCATCCTCGCCGAGCTCGGACCCAGCATCTACAACCAGGGCATCGCCGACGCCCGCGCCTACTTCGAGGAACGATCGAACGACCTGGCCGCGGTGTTCTACCGTGATGAGTTCCCATTGTCTGTACAGAAGAAAAGAAGTTAAGGATGCCGAGCAATAAGCCGCTTACTGGCAAGGTTGCGGTTGTCGCCGGCGCCACGCGTGGGGCCGGGCGCGGCATCGCCACGGCGCTCGGCGAGGCCGGCGCCACCGTCTACTGCACCGGCCGCAGCATTCCCGGCCAGCCCGGGATGAAGAACCGGCCCGAAACGATTCACGAGACGGCCGCGATCGTGACCGCACGCGGCGGCACCGGCATCGCGGTGCAGGTCGATCACACCGTTCCCGAACAGGTCACGCGACTGTTCGACCAGGTCGGCGAGTTCGACCTTCTCGTCAATGACATCTGGGGTTGTGAGGATCTCATCGAGTGGGGCAAGAAGCTCTGGGAGGTGACGATCGAGGACGGCCTCACGGTGATCGATCGCGCCATCAAGACGCACATCATCACCAGCCATCACGGCCTCCCGCAGCTCCGCACGGGCGGGCTGCTCGTCGGCATCACCGACGGTGACGGCTATTTCTATCGCGGCAACTTCTTCTACGATCTCGTGAAGACCAGCGTGATCCGCATGGCGTTCTCACAATCGAAAGAGCTGAAGGATCGCGGCGTAACGGCACTTGCCGTCACGCCCGGCTTCCTGCGCTCGGAATGGATGCTGGACCACTTCGGCGTGACCGAGGCGAACTGGCGCGACCAGGCCCAGAAGGATCCGGCGTTCAGCGAATCGGAGACGCCGCTGTTCGTGGGTCGTTGCGTCGCGGCGCTGGCCGCTGATCCGAAGGTGTCACGAAAGAACGGCCGCGTGTTCGCATCCTGGGACCTCGCCGAGGAGTACGGCATCGACGACGCGGACGGCAGGAGGCCGCATTTCAAACGGTGGCTCCAAGCCAACATGCCGGAGGTCGCGGCGGGATGGAAGGCGCTGGACGACGCGTTCTATGCCTACTGGGGCGCAACGCCTTACGAGATTCCCGGCACATGACAGCAAGGGCCCGGCAGCTTTGAGTATCACCACTCTTCTCGGAATCGACCTGCCAATCATCCAGGCGCCGATGGCGGGGTCGCAGGGGAGCGCGCTGGCGATCGCGGTGTCGAACGCGGGCGGGCTCGGCTCGCTGCCATGCGCGACGCTCGACCTGGACGCAGTGCGCAAGGAACTCGCAGCGATCACCGCGGCCACGCGCAAGCCCTACAACGTCAACTTCTTCGTCCACCAGCTGCCGACGCCCGACGCCGCGCGCGACATGGCCTGGCGCAATGCGCTGGCGCCGTACTACCGGGAGCTTGGCGTCGAACCCTCGTCGGTCCCAAACGGTCCGGGGCGCATGCCGTTCGACGCCGACGCGGCCAACGTTCTCGACGCATTCAAGCCGCCCGTGGTGAGCTTTCATTTCGGATTGCCGTCGCCGGATCTGCTGGCGCGCGTCAAGGCCTGGGGCTCGAAAGTGATCTCGTCGGCGACGACGGTGGAGGAGGCGCGCTACCTCGAATCACACGGCGTCGATGCGGTGATCGCACAGGGGCTCGAGGCCGGCGGGCATCGCGGCATCTTCCTGTCGGATGATCTCAACACGCAGCTGGGAACGATGGCCCTGGTTCGGCAGGTCGTGACTGCCGTGAAGGTGCCCGTGATCGCTGCCGGCGGCATCGCCGATGCGCAAGGCGTAGCCGCTGCCCTGGCGCTGGGCGCCGCTGGAGTACAGGTCGGGACGGCGTACCTGCTGTGTCCTGAGGCAATCACGTCTGCGCTTCACCGCGCCGCGTTGAGGAATGTTGCCGCGCCGACCGCGTTGACCAACGTGTTCACCGGACGCCCGGCACGCGGCATCGTGAATCGCGTCATACGCGAGTTAGGCCCGATGAACCCCGCTGCGCCGCAGTTTCCGTTGCCGGCGCCGGCGATGTACGCGCTGCGCGCGAAAGCGGAGGCGAGCGGCAGCGACGAATTCTCGCCGCTCTGGTCCGGCCAGCATCGCCGCGTCCACGATCTCTCCGCAGCGGCCCTCACGCGCGAGCTTGGCGCTGCGTGGTAGGCTACGCTCCTCCGTCCGTCGCCTCGCGTCGCCCGTCGCTTCGCTCGCTCACAATCGGCCCCTGAACACGTTGTGGAGGAAACATGGTTTCAAGAGCGCGTGTAGCGTTGGTTGCGGTCGCGTGCCTTGCGGCTGCGGCTACCTGGGCGGTCGCGCAAGCGAAGATCCGTTTGTCGGCACCTGGGAGCTGAACGTCGCGAAGAGCAAGTACAGTCCGGGACCGTCTCCGAAGAGTCAGACGACGAGGATCGAGAAGAAGTGAGACGATCCCGGGCGTGGCGGCGAGTCGCCGCGGCGCCTTGATTCGGGTGCCGTGGGGTGCTAATGTGGATGGGGTACGTTAACTGTTTGCAACATAAGGAGATACGAGAATAAGCACCGCGTCGATGCGCAAGGTCACGGTTCCCGAAGCTGGCGTCTCAACGCTCTTCGGCGCCTACGACGACAACCTGCGCCAACTCGAATCACTCCTCAACGTCCGCATCCGCACCCAGGGCCACGAATTGATGGTCGAGGGTGACGCGGCCAACAC
>JALDXK010000648.1:0-3755 GCA_032155105.1 Acidobacteriota bacterium | reverse complement strand
GGCTAAAGCCCCCGCCCTCCGAACATCATCGAATAACTGCTCGGTCAGTTTTGCGACGTGCTGACCGCGGCTCGAGCCGGACTGTTTCATGTGCGCCAGCGCGACGTCGGGGCGGTAGTAATAATAGAGATACTCGGTCGGCAGGAGCTTCAACGCGCGCAGGCGTTCAGGTTCGAACAACGGCGATCGATACGCCGACCGCAGCTTCTCATCGTTATTCCAGATCCGGTGTAACTGCCCTTCGCCCTCGAACATCACGTCGCGAAGCCAGCCGAGGTGGTTCAGCCCGAAGTAGTCGTACGAGCAGACGGTTGCCGGGAGGCCGAGCGCGTGAGCGGCGTCTTCGAACATCTCCATCGGCGTGTCGCAGATACCGATCAGGCGCGCGTCGGTTTCCTGGTGTACGGCCTGCGTGATGATGCTGACGGGATTGGAGAAGTTGATCAGCCAGGCGCGAGGAGCCAGTCGGGCGACGAGGCGGCCGTATTCGACCATCGCCGGAATGGTGCGGACGGCCATGGCGAAGCCGGCGGGGCCGACGGTTTCCTGGCCGACGACACCGAGCGCAATGGCAGCGGCTTCGTCTTTAGCCCGTTGAGCCGCGCCGCCAACACGGATGCTCGTGATGACAAACGACGCGCCTTCGATCGCCGATTCAGGAGCAGCAGCGGTGGTGACCTTCACGCCCACCGCCATCTCTGAGGCAAGACCAGCGATGATGCGGAGGCGTTCCTGATCGATGTCGTAGAGCGCGATCTCGGTGATGCGGAGATCGGAACGCGAGAGGCCGCCAACCAGGAGTGGAACACGGACTCCCGCACCTCCAATGATTGCGACCTTCAAATACCACCCGCTTTTCGAGTGGAGTCGGCACCGGCGCGATTGCCTGCCTTCAAACACTGCTCCGGCGACTTGCCGCGCATCCAGGCGACCAGGAACCCGGCGTTGAAGGAATCGCCGGCGCCAGTGGTGTCGACGACCTTCACCTTCGGCGCGTCGACGTGAACGTCACGATCGGGAGCGAGCCAGACAGAGCCGGCTTGACCAATCTTGATGATCGTGATCGCCTTCCGTTCACGCCAGTGAGGCAACGCGGCCTGCAGGGACTGCTCGCCGGTGTAGAGACGCGCTTCGTGCTCGTTGACGAAGACGAAGTCGAGGGCGTCGATGAGATCGGCCAGACCGCGATCGTTGGAGAGGGGTTCGTTCCAGCCGAAGTCCCACGAGGTGGTGACACCTCGATTGCGGAGTGTGCCGATGAATCGAGTCCACGCTGCACAGTCGTGTGGATAGAAACAGAAGTGTACGTGGGTCCGACGACCTCCACTGGCGTTCTTGGCGGACTTCGTCGACATTGCCTCGCGCAATGCGCTCGGCAAGCGCGGCTCAAGCTTCGCATTGACGCCGTTGTAGGTCACGAAGGCGCGGTCCTGGCCGGTCGACAATGCGGCCGTGATCGCGTGCGGCTCGCGTGATTTGCGGAGATTGCGAACGGTGACGCGTTCCTTGCGGAGCCGCGCCACCGCTAGATCGCCGAGCGCGCTGATCAGCGTGGTCTTCATCCCGAGGCGGGCGGCCTTGACGGCGGTGATCACCACGCCGCCGCCGATCGTCGACGTGAACTGATCGGTCTTGATCTCCTCACCAAGTTCGGGGAGACGCTCGAGCCCGACGAAGATGAGATCCTCGAAGGCTTCGCCGGCGCAGATCAAATGTGCCAAACCGCCCCTAAGAGTAGGCCAACTCCGACCGCGACACGAGCCCGTTCTCCCCATGGTGACACCTGCTCGGCGAAGGTCATCACCGCCAGGGCGGCCATCCACCAGAGGCTCATGACGCCGACGGCCAGCGTGGTGGCCATCAGCGCCCAGCAGCACGCCACGCAGAACAGACCGTGGTGCATGCCCATGCCGAAGCTTCCAGAGGCGCCGTCGCGCCAGCGCGCCAGGAAGTAAGTGAGCGGGCTGCGGCAGTGCATCAGGCAGGCTCGCTTGAGTGGGGCGAACTGGAAGGCGCCGGCCGTGAAGAGGATCGCGGCGGCGAACGGCGGCGGCAGTTCGTGTGGCAAGAACACCTGGATGGTTGCGGCGGCGAGCGAATAGAAAAGCCAGGCAATGGCGTAGCCACCGGCAAAGAGAAAGGTGTTGCCACCCAGCCGGTTGAAGGCCTTGACCCACGGCCACACGGTGGGCGCCATCATCACCGCCATCATGCCAAACCACATTGCGGCGAGCGGCAGAAACGCGTGTGTGTGCATGGTGGATTTGGGCGGGACTAAAGTCCCGCCCCTACGACACCGCCCCTACACGCCAATGAAAATTCGAGAAGAGGCCGTGCGTTTGGGTGGTCTTGATCACAATCGCCTCGTCCCTGTATTCGGTGTCGCCGTGGGCGAGCACTTGGGATGAGGCATGGATCTGATTGAAGATGTTCTCGAACAGCACCGGCTTCGACTTGTCGCGGCCGCGGATCTGCGAGACGACCGTTTTCAGTCGATCGGCAATCGAGGCGCGCTTGGTCGCGCCCTCATCGGTCATTTCGATCGCGCGATACTCAGTGGGCAGGTCGATGGCGACGAAACCGTGCAGCTTCTCCCACGGGCCGCCGGCACGACCAAGCAGGATGGCCTCGAGCGCGGCGCGCTGATCGGCGGTGGCGCCCGAATCGACGATCAGCCGCTGCGTCCAGTGACCGTCGATCATCCGCTGCGGTGAATCAAAAACGATGAACGCCCGCAGGCCGCGTAGCGAGACGGCGCCAAAGGCACCGCTGTCGAACTGCAGGGCCCAGTAGCCCTTGCAACGATCGTGCGTGCAGAGCTGGCTGAAGTGCATGTGCCCCGGGCAGACCAGGGTGCACATGCAATTCTCGAAGATCAATCCCTTCGCCCACCACGAAGGCACCCCAGGGAGAGGTGCCCTACGGTCGCCGCTCACACCGCACTACCTGGCGGCTGCAGCTTGCTGTTGTGCCATCCGCTCCATGCGCGCGCGGGTGAGGTGCGGCACGATGCCGATCATGCGTTCGACGAGGAACAACTGCGCCCGGTGATGCATCTCGTGCTCCTTGACGCCGAGCAGCATCTCGAACTGCGACTTGCTGCCGTTGGGCGCGCCGATCGACTGCGCAAGCTCGGCCTCGGTCACCGATTCCAGTTGCCTTGCGAACGTCTCGCCATTGGCCTTGAGCGCGTCGACAATGGCCGCCTTGCTGTTCAGGGTCTTGGCCTGGCCGCCCAGCTCGCCCATCCAGCGGCCGAAGTCCTCGATGAGGACGTTGGTTTTTTTCTCGACGAAGAAGCACTGCTGCGCCCAATGCGGAATGGTAGCGAGGTGCGCAAGGATCTCGCCGACGCTCATCGTGTCGGGCGCGGCGCGGAAGGAGTACTTGTCCTCCGGAATGTCTTCGGCGACTTGAATGGTGTTCTTGCGAACCGTGCGCCAGGATTCGGCGAGTTCCTTAGCTCCGTAGTAGGTCATATAGCAAGCCTCGTAGTTACCAGTTGAAAGTTGACGGTTGCCAGTTGAGTTGTCAGTTGAGGTTCAGTTTCAGTTGACCGTGATGGCGCGGGTTTTGGCCGTGCGGATCGCGAAGTAGAAGAGTAACCCAATCGGGCCGAGCATGAACGTCATCAGGAGGCACGGAATCATCACGAGGTGTGGGATGCCGTGTGTCTGGGAGTCGCGGATCTCCCAGGCGCCGATGAACAGGTCGAACGCGAGATAGTGGATCCAGCCGGCGAGCAGGATCTCGCG
>JALDXK010000647.1:0-3770 GCA_032155105.1 Acidobacteriota bacterium | reverse complement strand
GCGCACGTCCTGGCGCTTGACGTTCTGGAAGCCGGTGAGCTCGAAGTCAATCGCGTAGACGCCCGGGGGCAGGGCCAGGAAACGATAGGAGCCGTCGGCGCCCGTCACCTGGACTTGCGGTTGAATCAGCGCGGGACTGGTAGCCGTAACGGTCACGCCCGGCAACACGGCGCCGGTGTTGTCGGTGACGGTTCCATTCATACGGCCGCGGAATTCCTGTGCGAGTGTGGGAGCTGCCATCGCCAGCAGCGTTACGCACAGGCAGATCACGGTCAGCCTGTTCAGCCTCATTGATCGTTCCTCCAACTGCAAATTGCGTTACGAACAACAACAGAAAGATCCGGCCTCCGATACTGGCAAGGCAGTAGAAACGGGGGCGGAAGCGCGGTATCCCCGCAGGATGGTAAGCCCTCCACTGGGACCAAAGCAAGAGAAGTAGGGCCGGATCCGATACGGGATTTTGGATCAAAAAGGATGGGCCGAACCCTTGCGGATTCGGCCCAAAGCACCAAGGTGCGTACGGTGCGAAATGTGCCTAAAACGCGAAACGAATCCCGGCCCGCACCACGCGCGGATTGAGGATGGCCGTCACTTCATTGAACGGCGCGGTCGCGGTGTTCGTCACCCGGACGGTGGTGACCGTTCCGGCGTTGGTCAGGTTGAACACGTCGAACTGCAGCGTCGCCTTGACGGCGCGGATGTCGAACGTCTTGTCGGCGCGCACATCGAGGATCTGGACCGTCGGATAGCGGTTGGCGGTGATCGGCTCGACACGCACCGTGCGCGCGCCTTCGACCGGCAGGTTCACGCTGATGGTGCGCGCGTAGTTGTAGCCGCTCTGCACCTTCCACGATCCCGACAGGCCGATGTCGTACTTCGCCACGTAGCGGCCGATCGTCTTGGTGTTCCACTGGGTAGAGGTCTCGAGGCCGTCATCGCCGAACAGCCGATCGATCGGGCGATAGGTCGTGGTCGTGATCGGCGGCCGAGCGCCGTTACCGGCCGTGTTCACGTGGTACATCGTGGACCAGGTGTGACCGAAGGAACTGAGCAGCATCCACCGATCCGAGAAGCGGCGATTCACCGCGAACTCGACGTTGTGGAAATCCGCATCGTCGTCGGTGTTCGTGAACACGCGATCCTGCCCGGTGCCTGGCTGCAGGGCGAAGGTGTTGAAGGTCTGGTCGTCACTCGTGCCCACCACGCGATCGGCGCCCGGGTCGGTGAACGTGAACGGCACCGTGTAGGCGGCGTCGCGCACCACGTCGATCTCGCCCCAGACGTTGCGCATGTTCTTGTAGACATAGGACGCGCGCCCGGAGAGGCCCGCACGCAGCTCGCGTTCGAGGTTGAACGACACCTCGTGGCTCATCGGCCGGATGAGATCACGGTCGACGCGCACAGAGCCGCCGCCGCCCTGGTTGGACTGGAACGCGCCCAGCTCTTGCGGGCTGCTGACGAGACGATCGCCGTTCAGGTCGCAGCCGCTGGTCTGACCCGCTGCGCACGACACGAACGCATAGCGCAATTGAGCGATGCCGACGGTGTTCTCCTGGTCGGCGAGCACGTCGGCCGAGTTCCACCGCGACAGCCCGTAGAAGCCCTTGAACACCGTCTTGTTGTCGCCGGTGAGGTCGTACGCGAAGCCGATCTTGGGGGAGAGGGTGTTCGTGTTGGCGACGGTCTGCGCCTGGACGGTTTTCGGCGAGATGAAGTCCACGTAGCGCGAGTCGGTCCAGCCGGCAAGGGCAGGATGGCCGTTGGGCGTCACCGACTGCTCCGGCCACTCGTCCTGGTAGTTCTCGAACCGCGCGCCGAGATTCAACGTCACGCGGTTGCTGATCTTCCAGGTGTCGTTGATCCAGCCCGAGGTGTAGACGACGTCGTTGATGCCGGTGACGTTGGAGTTATAGAGGTCGACCTGCGACAGCGCGCCGTTGTTGTCGCGGTACCAGATGTCGAACGGCTGATCGGTGAACAGGCTGCGGCGATCGCGCTTCCAGTCGAAGCCGATGCGCATGTCGTGCGAGCCCTTCCAGCCGTCCTTGAAGTACGACAGCGTGGTGTAGAACTGTGGCTTGTAACGCTTCTGATCCTGGTAACCGTTGTTGCCGCCGGTGTTCGACCACACCAGCGACGCGGTGTCCTGGCGCGGCGGCGTCCACGGGCCGTCATAGAGGCCGAAGTCGCGCACCGGGCGCAACGGGAAGAAGTTGTACCAGTTGCCGGCGAGCACGTCGAGGAACGCGCGGCTGCCGAGCACGCTGGTCCATTCACCCTTGAACGGATAGTTGCGCGAGCTCTGGTAGTACGCCGCCGACAGCGGCACGGTGAGGCTGATGCCGCGCTTGTCCTGCAGCTTCTCGCGCTTGTTGAGATAGCCGATCAGCTGGTTGTTGCGGCCAACCTGGAACGTGCCCTTCAGCGTGTACGGGTTGGTCAGCTTCGACCGTTCGAGCTCGTCGCCGAGACCGAGGATGTATTTGTATTGATCGTTGAGGCGGTAGCTGACGAAGAACCACGCCTTGCCGCGAACGATCGGGCCGCCGATGTCGCCGTTGATATCGTATTGCTTCTTCACCGGGTTGCCGCGGGTGAGGCCGGCCCGGTTGAAGTGGCCGTCGTCGTTCGGCGTGTTGGGTGTACGCAGGAAATCCGGCACGTTGTCGGAGATCATGTTCTCGTTCAGGAAGTCGCTGTACCACGAGCCGCGGAACCTGTCGCCGCCCGACTTCACCGAGATGCTCAGCACGGCGCCTGCCGCATATGCGCCCGCATCCGCGCCGGAGCCGCCGACCTGGAACTCCTCGAACGAGCCGAAGTCGAAGTAGCCGGCATTCGCGTTGGTGGCTTCCGTGGTGTCGATACCTTCCATGCGCGTCTGGTTCTGCGTGTCGAAGCCGTAGGTGCGGTAGCCGGTTTGTGTGCCGGTGTTCGAGCCGCCGACGTCGAACGTCGTCATCTGCATGCCGGGCGCCTGCGCCATGGCCGCCCACACGTCGCGGGCGTTGGGGATTTCGGTGAGCAGCTCCTTCGTGAAGTTGGTGCCCATCGCCGTCGTCGAGGTGTCGACGATCGGCGAGGCGCCGGTAACGGTCACGGTTTCCTGCAGCGTCGCCACTTGCAGCTGCATGTCGACGGTCAGCGTCTGGTTGATGACGACGCGGACGTCCTGGCGCTGCACTTTCTGGAAGCCGGTGAGATCGAAGTCGATCTCGTAGACGCCCGGCGACAGCGCGAGGAAGCGATACGAGCCGTCGGTGCCGGTGACCTGCACCTGCGGCTGGATCAGCGCGGGGCTGGTGGCCGTGACGGTCACGCCGGGCAGCACCGCGCCGGTGTTATCGGTGACGGTGCCGTTGATGCGGCCCCGGAATTCCTGTGCCGCCGCGGCCGCGCTCGTCATTACGAGCAGCGCGAATACCGCACACGACACCACCACGTTCCTCAACTTCATCTGGTTGCCTCCACTCAAAAGCCGCGCCGTTGGCTCGCGCGAAGGTGCGCGAGCGCAGGCGAGCAAGATTCAGCAAACGCAGTGCCGCGGGAGGAATGGAGGGACGAGCGTTGATCCTGCGCGGGAGGTTGTTGAAAGACGGCGAGTGTTGATTCGCCCCACGAGCCGATCGCGACGTCGCGACGAATACGGAAGGATGAATTAGCGGCGCCGGATTCTTGGTGGGAGGAAGCCGGGGACGAGCAGATCTCGTGCGGGTGTCAACGTGTCGGTTTCGTGTGGCCGGGAGTGGGGAGGGGGAGAGGCGCCCGTG
>JALDXK010000646.1:0-3789 GCA_032155105.1 Acidobacteriota bacterium | reverse complement strand
GCGCGATGGCGAGCTCGGCGTGCGCGTACGCGCGCAGCAGCGATCGCGGCTCATGCAGGTAGCGCCGGTCGGCCCAGGCGCCGATCACATGGCTGCCCACACCGAGGCCGAGCATGAATACGGCGATGACCAGCGAGGCAGAGTAGATGGTGTTGCCGAAGACGTTGCCGAACGCGCGAACCCAGACCACCTGGTAGATGAGTCCGCTCGCGCCGGATGCCAGGAAAGCGAGGTAGACCAGCCAGCGGCCGCGATCGTGAGTGCTCGGCTGCGGCGCTGACTGGTCGACTGTCTGTCGGGCGCGCGTCGTGCGCGCTCGACCGCTATGCAGGTGCGGCGACGGGTTGGAATTCCCCGCAGGGGGCCGCATAGCGGTTCAATCCGCGAGACTAGAACTGGAACCTGAACCCCAACTGCACCGTGCGAGCCGCATACGAAAGATTCGGGGTCGCGATCGGATCTCCGAAGTTTGGACTCTCTTCAGTCAGATCGTAATCGCCGTAGTTCGCATGGTCGAAGAGATTGAACACCTCCGCGAATCCGGTGATCGAGGCGCGCCCCCGTAGTGGAATGCGCTGCTGCAGCCTCATCTCGACGCGGTGAATCGGCTCGCCGACGAACGACTGGCGCGGGATGATGGTGCCATCCAGGCGCATGCGGTCGACGCTGGCGATCTGCAGCCCGCGGGCATCGCAGCCGCAGACAACCTGGTCGCGCTGGCCGGACCCGAAGAAGTAGATGCCGCTCACCTGGAAGCCGTAGCCGACCTCCCAGATGCCGTTAAACACGAGGCGATGCCGCTGATCGGTCGCCGCCAGCGAGCGCTCACCGCCGAGGTCAATGGCGACGGGGAATGGGACCTCCGTGAATCCGCTGATCGGTTGCGGATCCCGGCTCCAGAGACCGGACAGCGTGTAGGTCAGCGACGCCTGCCAGTTGTCGCTCATGCGCTTGGTGACGTTCGTCTGCAGTCCGTGGTAGTCCGACTGGCCGGTATGCGGAATCATTCCGACGACGCCGTAGGTCGGGAACGCACGGCGCGCGACGTTCGAGTAGGGATACGGATCACCGGTGACCGGGTCGAACGTGATGTTCACGTTGTCCTGGATCGATTTCTCGTCACGGCTGCGGATATTCACGTAGTTGATGTCAACCGCTGCCCGCGCGCCGAACTGATGCTGCACGCCGATGGACGACTGCCAGCTGTGCGTCACGTGGGCGTATTCGGGAATCGGCGCCTGCTCCTGGAAGTCGCGCAAGAGGCAGCCGGGCACGTTGTTCACGTAGCAGAAACGCTGGAGCGCCTGCTCGTACGTCGGCAACGGCCCGTTGAACGGGTTGAGCGCAAAGTCAGGGCGGCCGTCGTTGTTGACGCGAATGACGGCGATCGTCAGCGGGCTCTGCGGCCACAACACGTTCGTGTTCAGGATGTCGTTGTAGTACAGCCCCGCGCCGCCGCGAAGCACGGTGCGATCGGAGAGTTGATACGCGAACCCGAGCCGCGGCTGGAAGTTGTTGGCATCCTGCGGGCGATCGGCCGGCGCAAACGGTTCCAACTCGACGTACTGCGCGAACGCATTCCAGATCAGGTCGTAGCGCAGGCCGAGGTTGAGCGTCAGGCGCGATCCGATTCTCCAGTCGTCCTGCAGCCACGCACCGTACTTCCACATGTAGAGCGGCGTCAGGAAGGCGGATTCGTCCGTGACACCGACCTGGTAGTTGCTCGAGAGGCGCGACAGCTCGTTGAGGGCCCACGTGTCGGCGTTGAACGCGTCGGGCATGATCTGCTCGATGTTGGCCGGAACTGGACCCAGGTTTGCGGTGAGCACGCCGCCGCACCGGTTGCAGTTCCGCGTGTTGTCGAGCAGGTGCAGGTATTCGCCGCCCGCCTTCAGGTCGTGACGTCCGGCGGCATCGAAGAACATCGAGAAGTTGTCGCGGAACGTGTACACGCTCTGATCGCGGAAGCGCGGCAGGTTGTTGTTCCGTCCGGTCCCAAAGCCTCTGAACGTGATGTTGGGACCGTCGGTGGTGATGCCGTTGGGTGCCTGCCAGTGGCTGGACCACGACGTGAGGCTGACCTGATCGATGCCATACGCGGCGTAGCCCGCACGGAACTCGTTCAGGGCACGGTTGCTGAGTACCTGCGTGAACTGCCCGATGACGTCGGTCGACTTCTCTTCGTTGCTGTTGGTGCCGGAAGGATGGTTCCCTGTCCCGGGCCCGAACGGCTCGAACAGGATGGCGTGATTCACCTTGCCCATCAGGCGCATGTTCGACGACAGCTCGTAATCGCCGCGGACGCCTCCCATCTTGATGCTCCGCGTGCCATCGAGCTCGACATTGAACGCCGGATACGGCGTCTGCCAGATGGACGTCAGTGGCTGGTGCTCGTATTCGTAGTTGCCGAAGAAGTGCAGCTTGTTCTGGATGATCGGCCCGCCTACCGTTCCACTGATCTGCTGATTCGAGTACGGCAGCACGCGATCCAGCACCGGGTCGGGGGCATTCCAGTCGCTGTTGCGGAAGTTGCCGACCAGCGATCCCGACAGCGTGTTGGTGCCTGACTTGGTGATGGCGTTGACCTGGACGCCCGAGGACCGCCCCTGTGTCGCGTCGAACCGGTTCGAGATGAACTCGAATTCGGCGATCGCATCGTTGCTGTAGCGAGACTGGTTGCCGGTGCCGAGATTGGATGTGACCTGCAGGCCGTCGACGTTGAGTTGGAACTCTCGGACGTCGCCTCGGTCCTGCACCGGCAACGCGCCCTGTGCGTTGGTGCGGTTCCCGGGCGCCAGCAGTGCCAGCGACATCCAGTTGCGACCCTGTGACGGCAGCTGGGTGATCATCCGGGGATCGATGTTGCCACCGACACTCGACGTCGTCGTGTCGACGAGCGGCGATTCCCCAGTCACCGTCACCGTCTCGGCAAGGTTCGACGGCGACATCTGCAGGTTGATCACGGCCGTTTGCCCGACCAGGAGCTCGACGCCGGTTTGCGTCACGGTCGTGAACCCGGGGAGCTGCACGGTGATGCGGTACGTGCCAACGCGTACGGGCACCTGGTATGCCCCGCGCCCGTCCGTCACCGCGGTGAATGTGTTGCCGGCGGCTTCGTGCACCGCCTCAACAGTTACTCCTGGTAAAACGCTGCCGGTCGAATCGGTCACAGTGCCGCTCAGTGTGGCTTCCTGTGCGTACGCTGCCGCAGACATGCACAGCGCGAGGACAGCAAGAACCAATCGCTTCATCACAATCGACCCCCCTGACTCGAGACAAGAACAAAGGGTGAAAACCGTGGAAATGTGCGACGTGCCCGATGAAAGTGGACGGATTCTAGGACCCGATCGTTGCACTGTCAACAGCCATATCAGCTCATCGTTGGTACCCCCTCTGATAAGCTCTCGCGGCGGAGGTGTGGCCTGAGTCGTCTCGACGATCTGCCAACGATGGATGCGTCCGATCCCAGGTCCGGTCAGCCCATCGGCGATGACCCGCTCCTCACGAGTGCTGTGACCGCCGGTGTCCCGGCCGCAGCGGTATCGCCAACCCCTTTCGCATCGGGCGCCATCCTCGCTGGCCGGTATCGCCTGGTCGCGCTGCTCGGCAAAGGCGGCATGGGCGAGGTCTACCGGGCCGACGACCTGATCCTCGACCAGCCGGTGGCGCTGAAGTTCCTGCCGGCCGGCGTTCAGGACGAAGGACGGCTGGGTCCGCTTCACAACGAGCTGCGCGTGGCGCGCCAGGTCTCGCACAAGAACGTGTGCAGGCTGTACGACCTTGGTGAAG
>JALDXK010000645.1:0-3792 GCA_032155105.1 Acidobacteriota bacterium | reverse complement strand
AGGGATGCGGCCCGCCTGGCCGGGCTGGAAGTCTTGCGGCTGGTCAACGAGCCGGGCAACCTGCTCACGCCGCGCGTGATGGCGGAGAAGGCCGCGGCACTCGGGTCGGTCGACGGCGTGAGCGCGGAGATCCTGGACGAGAAACAAATCGAAGCGCTCGGCATGGGCCTGTTCCTCGGCGTCGCGCGCGGCAGCGTGGAGCCGCCGCGGCTGCTGGTGCTGAAGTACGCGCCGGCTGGAGCGCCTGCGGACAAGACGCTCGGCCTCGTCGGCAAGGGCATCACGTTCGACACCGGCGGCATTTCGATCAAGCCGTCTGACGGCATGGAGCGGATGAAGGACGACATGGCCGGCGGCGCGTCCGTGGTCGCCGCGCTGCGATCGATCGCGCAGCAGAAGTTGCCGATTCGCGCACTGGCCGTGGTGCCGATGACCGAGAACATGCCGGGCGGCAAGGCCACCAAGCCCGGCGACATCCACACCAGCGCCAGCGGGCTCACGGTCGAAATCAACAACACCGACGCCGAAGGCCGCCTCATTCTCGGCGACGCGCTGTGGTACGCGCGCAAGCAGGGCGCCACGCACCTCATCGACGTGGCCACGCTGACCGGCGCCGTGGTCGTGGCACTCGGCAAGATCACCACCGGCCTCTACGGCACGCCGCAACCGTGGATCGACCACGTGCTCGCCGCGGCCGAGCGCGCCGGCGAGAAGGTGTGGCAGCTGCCGCTGTTCGACGACTACCGCGAGCAGTTGAAGAGCGAGATCGCCGACATGCTCAACAGCCCGGGACGGCCCGCCGGATCGATTACCGCGGCGATGTTCCTGAAGGAATTTGCCGGCGACGGGCCGTGGGCGCACCTCGATATTGCCGGTACGGCGTGGGCGGAAGAGAGCAAGTCGTGGCAGCCGAAGGGGGCAACTGGCGCGACGATCCGCACCATGATCGAGGTGGCGCGAGGCGGTTTCGCGGGTTAGGCAGCCTCTCGCTTTAGGCGGATAATAAGGCTGTGATCCAGGAACAACCCATCACGCCGACCATCGTCCAGATCGTGCCGGAGAAGCCGGCCGCCGAGCTGAGCATGATCGACGTGTCGCTGGCTGCATTCGGCCTCACCGGGGCGATCATGGTCGCCGCGCTGGTCGCGGGGCTGCTGGCCGGCGGGTTGTTCATCTGGTATCGCTCGCGTCACGCCATCACCCGCATCGAGGCGCAGGGGCACCAGCACAACCTGTTTCGCGCCTGACCCCGGCGTCGTGCGTTCTAGCGTTCCGGGAGTTCTGTCAGCGTCTGATTCTTCAGGGAGCGGCGATACTTCCTGACGGCGTTGAAGAGAGATTCCGCGATCTTCTGCCGGTACGCCGGCGTCTTCAACAGCGACAGCTCTTGGCGGTTGCTGACGAAGGAAATTTCCGCCAGTACGCTCGGCATCTGCGCACCGATCAGCACCACGAAGGGCGCCTTCTTCACGCCGCGGCTGCGCACGTCCTTGTTGGTCTTGCGCAGGTTGGCGACCAGCGCGTCCTGCACCATGTGGGCGAGGTCGCGCGACTCGTCAAGCTTGTTGTTCAGCGTGATCGCTTTGACCAGATCCGGCAGGTGATGCATCTCTCGAGTCGATGCGGAGTTTTCTCGCGCCGCGACCGTTTCCGCATCTGGAGACGAGGCGAAACTGAGGAAGAACGTCTCGATGCCGCGCGCGTCGGCGTTGCGGCTGGCGTTGGCGTGAATCGACAGGAACATGTCGGCATGCTGCCGGTTGGCGATCTCCGTGCGTTCCTCGAGCGGCACGTAGACGTCGGTGCGGCGCGTCAGGACGACCTCGACGCCCGCCTCCTTCTGCAGCAACTTCTCGAGACGCAGCGCCACGTCGAGGACCAGCGCCGATTCGGTGAGGCCCTTGCCGAGCACGCCGGGATCATGGCCGCCATGGCCGGGATCGATCACGATCCGCGAGACGCTCAAGCCGAGTTGCCTGGCGATCGAGAATCCGCCGGCGGCGTTGGCTGACGGGCTCACCGGCACCGGCGTCGCCGGTAACGGCGGCGGAGCCGGGGCGGGTGGTGGCGGCGCGGGCACGGCCATCGTGGAAGGGCGTGACAGGTCGGCGGCGGTCCTGGTTGCGGCCAGCGGTTCAGCGGGCGCGGGCCGCGCGGTAACAGCGACAGGCGTCCTCGGCAATTCGACGAGCGACGTGACGGTCGGCGCGGCCGACGACAGCGACGCCAGGTTCACCGAGGCCGCGCGCTCCGCGTCGATCACCAGGCGGAACGGCTTGTAAAGCGTGAACACGCTGTACTTCGACACGCCGTGGAGATCGAGCACCACGCGTACGGTGTTGTCGGGGTGCCGCCCGAGGCGAATCTTGTTGACGATGTCGGTGGGAAAGCTGAGCACCTTGTCGAGCAGTTCCGGTGTGAGCTGGACGTTCTTCAGGTCGAAGAACACCCGCGGCGGCCCCGACAATCCCTGCTCGACGTATTCCACCTCGCGATCGAGCTGTACCGTGACGCGCACGGCGCTCGCCATGATGCTCCGGTCGATGCCGGTGAGCACCGCGCGCTCGGACGGCAGGGCCTTGTCGAGCACGGTCAGGCGTGCATCGGCACGCTTCAGCAGCGGGCTGTGCGGATACTCCCTGATTAGCCAGCGATACAGCCGCGCCGCACGATCGCGATCGTCCTCCCGACTGAACTTCTCGAACGCGGCATCCCCGAGGGCCGCGCCCTGGAACAGCGCGTTGTCGGCGTAGCCGCTGGTCGGAAACCGCCGCACGATGTTCTCGAACGCGATCATCACCTGCGTGACCTGCGTCATCAGCGCCGCCGGGGCGGTGGCCCCGGTCGCGTCGGTCAGTTCGGCGCGGACGTGCTCTTCGCGCGCGGTTGCCGCCTCGAAACGCTCGCGCGCCGTCTGCGCCTCGGCACCCAGGCACACCGACAGCCACATGGCCGCCGTGGCAGCCGCAAGCCGCGCGTGCTTACCGAAGCTGCGCATCCACTTCCTCGAAGTACTCGCGTCCCACCAGCACCTCGCGGGGCTTGCCGCCGCTGCCCGGCGACACCAGTCCCTCGGCTTCCATCATGTCGACCAGGCGGGCGGCGCGGCTAAAGCCGATGCGCATCTTGCGTTGCAGGTACGAGATCGACGCCTGGCCGGTCGACACCACGATGCGCGCGGCCTCGTCGTACAGCTCGTCTTTCTCGAACTCGATGCCCTCGGGGCCGCCCTTCTTCTCCTCTTCGGTGATCGTCTCGTCGTAGACCGGCTTGCCCTGCTTGCGCAGGAAACTGGCCAGTCGCGCCGACTCCTGCTCCGAGATGTACGGACCGTGGAGCCGGATATGCCGCGACGAGGCCGGCGGCAGGAACAGCATGTCGCCCTTGCCGAGCAGTTGTTCGGCGCCGTTGCTGTCGAGAATGGTGCGCGAGTCGATCTTCGACGACACGCGGAACGAGATGCGCGACGGCAGGTTGGCCTTGATGAGGCCGGTGATGACGTCCACCGACGGACGCTGCGTGGCCAGGATCAGGTGGATGCCGACGGCGCGGGCCATCTGCGCCAGCCGGCAGATCGACTCTTCGACCTCGTTGCCGGCCACCATCATCAGGTCGGCCAGCTCGTCGACCACCACCACGATGAAGGGCAGCGGCCGTGACGGATCGCCGTCCTTGATCGGGTCGCCGGAATCGATCGCCGCGCGCACGTTGCGGTTGAACTGCTCGATGTTGCGCACGCCATAGGCGGCGAGCGTCTTGTAGCGCTCCTCCATCTCGCGCACGGCCCAGCGC
>JALDXK010000644.1:0-3792 GCA_032155105.1 Acidobacteriota bacterium | reverse complement strand
AACCTGGACGACGGCTTCAACGAGGCCATCTACAACACCGCCGTGGCCAACGCCAGCCGTACCAACGCGTCGCGCATTTAGTCGACTACCGACATGTACAAGGAGAATTGCCGCACTCCGGCAAACCAGTCGATTATCTCAGATAGCACCACCTCTCGGCTGTCCACCGATGCACATCGTTTCAAGGAGAGGCGCAATAGTTACTGAGTCCGCGGCGGGATAATGCCGTTCATTCGCAGATATGGAACCACTTGACCATAGTGATTCCACGAATGCGAGAGCGCCGTCACGATCAGGCCAATCCTCGTACCTTCGCCGAATGGACCTTTGAACGTCACAAACGCATTCGCATCATCGATGGTGGCGGCCGCTCGACGAAGCGCCGCGAAGGATTCCTTCACGTACTGCTGCACTTCCGCTTTGGTTCGCACACTGTCGGGGCCGCGCTCGTCGGCCATGTCGGCGGTGACACGCTCGCCGAGAATGGTGGCCGCCACGAGGTGCTGAACCGCAGCCGCGTGCTTTAGCTGTCGGCCAAAGTTCCGGACGCCTCGAAACGAACCCTCTGTCGGCGCGAAGTCGTACTTATCGCCGGGCATCTCCTCTGCTACGGCGTTCAGTGTCTTCTCGATGCCGGTAATCATTCCGAGAACGGCGGCCGTTGCTGGTTTCCCCGGTGCGGACGCCGGCGACTGCGCGAACAGTGAGGATGGGGTCAGGGCGACTAAACAGATCGCAATCGTTACCGAGGAGGAGTTCAACATCGTCATTTTCCTGGGCCACAGGAGGCCGCATCGAGGGATGCCCATAGACGAGCGGCCTGCTCATCGTCCTGGACGGAAAACGGAAGTTCGTAGAGTGCGTCCAGCGTTCGCAAGGCCGACGCGGGTCCGGTGATCTCCCAGTGGATCTGATCGCCGCGCTCGATCACCTGGAAGCGGATGCCGTCGCAGCATCGCTCCTCCAGGCTGGCTAAACGTCGGCTTTCGGCGAGACGTTTCGGGGTTGAGCGAAGGATCCATCGCATAGCACCTTCCGACCGCTGTCGGTCGACGAGGCCACCGTCAAACAGCGTTCGAAAATCCAGGGTCCGCTGCGGACGATCGATTTGTGGAAGGCGGCAGACTGTTGACTCGCTACTCGTGGCGCCGGGCTCATCGGTCGCACCCCGACCTCGGCCCGATCCGGCCACGACGGCGGCCAGCGCCCCGGCGCCGAGGATTCCCACGGCAATCAGTCCTGATGGCGAAAACCAGGCGAGGACGGCCCCCGCGACGCCTCCAGCCGAGAGGACTGGCACCGCACAGCAGACTGCGCAAGCTCCGATGCTCAATGTCACTAAACGACCAGGCGATAACACCATGCCTACAATAGGCTGCTGCCGCAGATTCGTGACATCCGAGACGCCGTGTCACGAAACGCCCAGATCGGCCTATTTGAGAAAGGGGCGGATTCAGCCTTGGTTTGAAGCAATTTCCAGCCGCTCCGCATGACTGACGACAAACGAGACGAGATACACCGCGCAATGGTGCGTTTGGCCACGGGAGACAGAGAGGCGTTCGGAACCGTCTTTGACGGGCTGTGGATACCTCTGCGTGCTTTTGCGATGCGCGTTACCGGCAATCATCCGGAGTCCGAAGACATCGCTCAGCGAACCTTGCTCAAGGTGTTTTCCCGAATCTCCGATTTCGATACCAGTCGCGATGGCGTCGCGTGGGCGTTCGGAATCGCGACATTTGAGCTGAAGACCTTCAGAAAGCAGACGCAACGCCGCAAAGAACACCCCGAAATCGATCCGGGGCAAGTGGCGACATCGGTGTCGACGCCCGAGCAATCCGCGATCGACGCGCAACTCCAAGCCGCACTGGTGGAGGTCTTGGGTGAACTCAGACCATCCGATCGTGAAGCGCTGATGCCGGAGGGCCGCGGCTCAACGCCTCTCAACGCCACGTGGCGAAAACGAAGACAGCGAGCCCTCGTGCGCCTTCGAGAGATCTGGAGCCGCCGTTATGAGTGAGGTCGCGGCCCTTCGCCGACGAGCTCGGGACGCCTATGAGCACGGCCGATTGCGGATCGCCTCGCGTGTCGGCTGGGTCGTGGTCCCGATCGCGCTCCTGTGCATGTGGGAAACGCGCGCACCATTACGAACCGCGCTGCTGGCGGCCGCGGTGTTCGCCCTGGCCACCATGATCCGGTGGCGGCAAGTGGCGGGATTCAAAATTGTCAGAACGGGCTTCCAGAGCGGTGCGGTGCCTCTGGCCGCGGCGCTGGGTTTGTGCCGATTCGCTCCGGAGTGTCCGCCCAGCTTGGCATTGGCGCTATGTGGAAGTGGCGGCCTCATGGCCGGAGCGTTGTTCGGACGAACGCTGGATGCAGAGCGCAACGCGCTCACAACATGGCTATCCGTGGCGACCGTCGGAGGACTATTGGCAACGATGGGCTGCCTGGCATTGGGAGTAGGCACCGCCCTTGGCGCGGTCTCGGGCATCGCGGTTGGAGCAGCAATCACGACGTTAGCCGCACGTCGCGTGCCTGCCTGAGCATCGGCCAAGGTACGGAACTAGCGTCGTCCGAACAGAATTATCAGCGCGCCGGCAATACACACCAGGGCCCCGGCCAGATCCCATCGATCCGGCCGAGCGCCTTCTACATAGCGGAGCCACACGAGTGAGGCGGCGACGTAGATGCCGCCATACGCAGCGTAGGCGCGGCCGGCAAATGGAGTGTCGACGCGGGTCAAGAAGTAAGCGAACAGCACGAGCGAGACGATACCGGCGATCAACATCGCTACCGAGCGCCCCTGGCGGAAGTACATCCAGAACGCAAAGCAGCCCGCGATTTCGAAGAAGGCCGCGGCAGCAAAAAGCACCAGACTCACGCGGTCAATGATCTGCTGCCGTCCGTTCAAACGCAATGGCGGCGCCGCCCACGAAGTTAGGTCCGACTAGCTGCAGCACGCCTTCGTCGGCACGTTCTGCTGGGACGCGGACCCGCATCCACAGCCGCTCCCTCCGGCTGACTTAACCGCCGCATCTTTCGCGCAACATGCGCTCGCGCCGGCCGGCGCAGGCCCACCGCAACAGCCGCTTGAAACCTTCTCCGTCCGTGAGTTCGCTGCGTTCACCTTCTGACTGTTGCTCGTGTTCATTTCTCACCCCTCCTCATCGGCGAGCTGTTGCCCACCTTTCGTTAACGGAGACGGCAGCACATCAAAAAGGACGCACAGATTGTTTGGCCCCGCTTCGCCTTGCGTCCTTTCCGACCACACCCCGTCTGTATAGGCAAGAAGACGATCCACGGGAGGAACTCATGGCAACGACGGTAGACAGCGAACAAGTGAAGGCAGCGGTGCGAGAGACATACGGGCGAATCGCCACGGAAGTACGGTCGACGGGCTGTTGTGGGAGCAGCGGATGTTGCGGCGCTGGCTCCGAGGCAACGTCGGACGCGCTCGGCTACACGGATGAGGACCGCCGCGCGGTACCCGATGGCGCCGACCTGGGACTCGGTTGCGGCAACCCGCAGGCGATCGCCGAATTGAAGCCCGGCGAACGCGTACTCGACCTCGGAAGCGGTGCGGGATTCGACGCATTTCTCGCAGCGCGACAGGTGGGCGAAACGGGCACCGTAGTTGGTGTCGACATGACCGCCGAGATGATCGGGAAGGCGCGCGGCAATGCCCGCAAGACAGATCTGCGCAACGTGGAATTCCGGCTCGGCGAGATCGAGCATCTGCCGGCCGCCGATGCCAGCGTGGACAGAGCCCTGTCAGACGAAGCCGTGCGATCGGAT
>JALDXK010000643.1:0-3798 GCA_032155105.1 Acidobacteriota bacterium | reverse complement strand
CCTTGGGGGGCCCCAAGAATCTCGTCGACTCCGAGGTGATGCTCGGAATGGCCGAAAAAGAGGGGCACGAGATCACCGCCGACGCGTCCGAGGCCGACGTGCTGGTGGTGAATACCTGCGCCTTCATCGACCGCGCGAAGCAGGAATCCATCGACACGATCCTGGAAATGGCGGAGCTGAAGAAGCAGGCGGCCGGGCGCAAGCTCATCGTCACGGGATGCCTCGCAGAGCGCTATCGCGACGAGCTCAAGAAAGAGATTCCGGAAATCGACGCCGTGCTGGGCACCGGTGAAGTCGACGCCTTCACGGCAGCCGTGCAGTCCGGCACGAGCGCCGCCACTGGCGCCAAGCCGCTCACGTTCCACAAGAAGTCGCCGGTGTTCGGCGTGGATCTGCCCACGTACATCTACGACGCGGACACACCGCGCAAGCGCGTGACGCCAAGTCACTACGCCTACGTGAAGATCGCCGAAGGCTGCGACTACAAGTGCGCGTTCTGCATCATCCCGAAGATGCGCGGCCACTATCGCAGCCGCTCGATCGACTCGATCGTCAGCGAGGCGACGCAGCTCGCCGCCCAGGGCGTGAAGGAATTACTGCTGATTTCGCAGGACAGCACGTTCTACGGCATCGACCGCGGTGAGCGCGGCGCGCTGCCGAAATTGCTGCGTGCCTTGAACGACGTCGCGGGCATCGAGTGGATTCGCCTCCTTTACCTCTACCCGACGACGATCACCGCCAAGGTGATTGATGCCATTGCCGACCTCGACAAGGTCGTGAAATACATCGACCTGCCGTTGCAGCATGCGTCCGACGCGGTGCTGAAGCGCATGAAGCGCCCGGGCACGCGCACGTCGTACACGCGCCTGCTCGACAACATCCGCGCACGCATCCCGAACGTGGTGCTGCGCACGACGTTCATCGTCGGATTCCCCGGTGAAACGGCGGAGGACTTCGCCGAGCTCGAAGGGTTCATCGAGGACGTCGGCTTCGATCACGTCGGGGTGTTCACCTACTCGCACGAAGAAGGCACCTCAGCCTTTGACCTGAAGGACGATGTGCCGGCGGCGACGAAAAAGAAGCGTCAGGATCGCCTGATGGCCCGCCAACGCAGCCTCGTGACGGCCCGGCAACAGGCCCGTCTGGGCGAACGGACCCGGCTCGTCATTGACGGCAGGTCTCCCGAGCACGAGCTAGTCGTCCAAGGCAGGCTGCCCGGCCAGGCCCCGGAAATCGACCCCGTGGTCTACCTCACGGATTGCGACCCGTCGGCCTTCGAAAAGGGCGCCTTTGTGGACGTGGAAATCGTCGGATCGCAGGAATACGACCTCATAGCAAGACCGCTCTGAACCATTGGGCGAGCCTTCGTCGTGAACCCCCGTCTCGAACCTTCGTCGTGACCTCAGTGGTGAACCGACGTGATATCATGTGAGGTCGGTTACTAGTCTGGGAAACCAGAGTGGGCCTGTAATTCAGCCCACTCTTTGTGTTTTAGGGGGCTTCGTTGCAACCGCTCGACCGCGTGCGCGAACTGGCCACCCGCGTCGCCGGGGACTACGGTCTCGACATTTTCGATGTCGAACTGAAGCGGGAAGGCGGTCAGCACGTGCTCCGGGTGATCGTCGATCGGCCAGGGCCGGCCGCGACGCCTGAAGACAGCGTCAGCATCGAGGACTGCGCGCGCGTCGCCGAGAATCTCGGCACGCTACTCGACGTGGAAGACGTGATGCCGGGCGAGTACACCTTCGAGGTGTCGTCGCCAGGACTGGATCGGCCGCTTCGCTCGGCGGAAGATTACCGGCGGTTCGCCGGACGCTGGGCGAAGATTGTGACCTCGCAGCCGGTGAATCGCCAGACGGCGTTCAACGGGCGGGTCAAGGGAATCGAGGGCGACGACGTGGTGTTCGAATCGGAGGGCAAGAAGGTGATCAAGATCCCTCTCCGGTTGATCAATCGGGCCCGCTTAGAGGTTGAGTTCTGACTATGAGTGCGAATCCGCTACAGCAGACCATCGAGGCGCTCGCCAAGGAAAAGGGCATCGAGCCGGATGTCGTGATCCAGGCGATGGAAGAAGCCGTGCTCACCGCGTCGCGCAAGTTCTACAAGGGCGGCGAGGAGCTGAAGGCGAAGTTCAACCCGGAGAACGGGCAGATCGAACTGTTCGCGGTGAAGACCATCGTCGACGAAGTGACCAACCCGTCGACCGAGATCTCGATGGCCGAGGCCAAGGAGATCTACGGCGAGGACGCGGAAGTCGAGACCGGTTACCAGATCGAGTTCCCGAAGCGGACCGACGTGCTCGGGCGCATCGCGGCACAGACGGCCAAGCAGGTGATCTTTCAGAAGGTGCGCGAGGCCGAGCGCGAGAACGTGTTCGCCGAGTACAACCAGCGCGTCGGCGAGGTGATGAACGGCCTGGTGAAGCGCTTCGAGCAGGGCGACATCATCGCGGAAGTCGGCCGCGTCGAGGCCATCCTGCCGCGCAAGGAGCAGTCGCGCGCCGAGAGCTACGCCCAGGGCGATCGCGTCCGGGCCGTGATCCGCGGCGTGAGCAAGAGTGCCAAGGGCCCGCAAATCGTGCTGTCGCGCACCGACCCGGCCCTGTTGATCAAGCTGTTCGAGCAGGAAGTGCCGGAGATCTACGACGGCACGGTGATGATCCGCGGCGCGGTGCGCGAAGCGGGCGATCGCGCCAAGGTCGCGGTCTACTCGCGCGAGCGCGACGTCGATCCGGTGGGCGCGTGCGTCGGCATGAAGGGCACGCGCGTCCAGGCGATCATCCGCGAGCTGCGCGGCGAGAAGATCGACATTGTCGACTTCTCCGACGACCCGGTGCAGTTCGTGATGAACGCGCTCAGCCCGGCGAAGGTGCAGCGCGTGACGATTGTCGACGACAAGGAAAAAGTGATGGAAGTCGTCGTCGAGGACAGCCAGTTGTCGCTCGCGATCGGCAAGAAGGGTCAGAACGTGCGGCTGGCCGCGAAGCTGACCGGCTGGCGGATCGACATCAAGAGCGAAGAAGAGAAGCGCAAGGAAGTCGAGGCGCAGTTTGGCGCACTCGAAGCGGCGAACGCGGAGCCTGAGGGCGAACCCGCGGCCGCCACCGAAGGCGAAGAGTCGAAGGGATAAGCGTTGTCCACTGTTCGGATCTACAAGGTCGCTGAACTGCTCGACATTCCCAGTGCCGATGTCCTGGCGCTGTTGAAGAAGAACCACGGCATCGAGCTCAAGAGCGCGTCGAGCACGCTCGAAGAGATCGTCGCCCGCCAGTTCGTCGAGCGGATGGCGAAGCAAAAAGGCATCACGCTGCCGAAGGGCGACATGTTCTCCGAGCAGGCCGTGAAGCACGGCGTGAAGGGCAAGGCCGCACCGGGGAAGAAGGGCGCCGCGCCCGCACCGGAGCCGCCGAAGCCCGCCGCGCCCACACTTGGACCGCCGCGTCTGATCAAGAAGGCGAAACCGGCCGACGCGCCGAAGATCGAGGACGCCCCCGTGCCGCAGATGGAAGCGCCGCCAGTCGAGGCGCCTGAAGAAATGCCTGTCGCCGCCTCGCCGGAGGTGGAAGCCCCCGTCGTAGCAGAACCGCCTCCGCCGCCGGCCGTCGAGCCGGAGGAACCCGCGATCGCGGCCCACGCCGCGGCGCCCTCGGTCGAGGCGCCAGAACCCGTGCGCGAAAAGTCCGGGCGCTTCGTGCCGCCCAGCATTCGCCTGCGCGTCGAGGAACCTGGCAAGGCGCCGCCGACGGCTCCGCCCCTGCAGCCCAAGCGCCAATTGGTGCCGCAGCCGCCGCGCGTGGTG
>JALDXK010000642.1:0-3809 GCA_032155105.1 Acidobacteriota bacterium | reverse complement strand
ATCCGGAAGTGCGTGGGCGCGTTGAACGGGTTGTAGTTACGCATCAGCGCGAGGGCCATGCCGACGACCGACAGGAACCTGCCGCGCGCCGCATCGTTGACCTTCGCCACGTCCTTGGCCAGCTGCTCCGCATTGAGGAAGGCCGTGACGGGAACGGCTTCCTTCGTTTCCTTGTCGATCATCACCGCCATGCCGATGCCGCAGTTCGGGTGGCAGCCGCACGTGAGCTGACCCCATTCCCGGTCGGGGCCGTGCACGACGTCTGCCCAGTCGGTGAACGTGGACATGAACGAGATCGGGAACCAGTCGCGGATCGGCTCGCCGATCCCCGTCTGGTTCTTCACGTCGTGCGCCAGGTGCGACAGCGTGTAGCGCTGCGCGGCGCGCCGTTCCGGCGTCACTTCCTCGTCTCGACCCGTGAAGCTCACCGGCTGGAACGAGAGGAAGTTGATCCGCTTCGGGTTGTCGAGCGCGAATTCGATGATGCGCCCCACTTGCTCGTTGTTCACGCCGTTGACGATCGTCACCACCGGCACGATATCGACGCCGGCCGAGTGCAGGTTCTCGATCGCCCGCAGCTTGACGTCGAACAGGTTGCCGACGCGGCGATGCGAGTTGGCGGCGTTGCCGATGCCGTCGAACTGCAGGTAGGCGTAGCGCAGGCCCGCGTCGGCTGCCGCCCTGGCAAAGTCGAGGCTCTTGGCGAACTCGATGCCGTTGGTGGCCGCCTGCACCGAGTTGTAGCCGACCTTGCGCGCATAGCGGACCGCGTCGAGGAAGTACGGCGACAGCGTCGGCTCGCCGCCCGAGAACTGCACCGACATCTGCCGGCGCGGCTTGATCGTGATGGCGTTGTCGAGCACCGTCTTGATGTCGTCCCACGTCAGCTCATGGACGAAGCCGACCTGGTTGGCATCCATGAAGCACGGGTCGCACATCATGTTGCAGCGGTTGGTCAGGTCAACCGTGAGCACCGAGCCGCGGCCGTGCTTGATCGTGCTGCTGCCGTGGTTGTGGAGCTTTTCGTCGTTGTGGGCGCGGATGTCGCGGCCGGGGAACACTTCCTCGAGGTGCTTGAAGAACGCGGTGTCGATCGCCATCACGTCCTCGAAGTGGCCGTGAATCGGGCAATCCTTGATCATCACGATCTTGCCGTCTTTCTCGTCGATCGTGGCCTTGATCTCGCCGACCTTCTCGTTGAGGAGCGTTTCGAGCGGGCGCGTGCCGTCCAGGATCGCCTGGCGCGCCTCGCGCACGCAGGTGGGGCAGAGCGAGTCGGTCTGACGCGGCCAGCCGAGTGGCGGCTTCGTCTTCTGATACGACTTCAGCATCGGCTTGTCCGACCACTTCGGCTGCATGACCGGACCCTGATTGATTTTGTTGAGCTGCGAAAAGACCTGCCAGATGCCGTTGGCGGTGATCGACAGTCCCTTTTCGGCGTACTTGATTGGCGCGTGCATGGCGGCGCTCTCCTCTAAGTTGTTGACTGTCCGTATTTTACGGATCCGCATCGACATACCGCACAGTGTTCAGGGAGCGGGCCGAAAGGCGGTGCGAACGGGCATTGCCGGAGTGTGAATGGTCAAACACCGACAAATTTGGTCCGCCTTCGCGGCTAAAGCCGCTCCGCCGCGATCGCGCCCTTTTTGATCGTTCAGCGCGATCCATGGCAGGGATATGCTGCGTGGGTGCGCTGCACAATTACCTCGTCACTGGTTGCGGTTCTCACCATCACGAGCCTTGGCGCGCAGCGTCCCGTCGTACCGCCGCAAGATCCCATCGCGCTCACGAACGCGTCTGTCGTCAACGTGCGCACCGGCGCGGTGACTCCGGCCGCCACCGTGGTATTGCGCGGCGGCACGATCGAATCCATCGGCAGCGGTCCGCCGTCACCTGCCTTCGGCGGATCGAGCGGGAGGACGATTGATCTCGGCGGCCGCTACGTCGTGCCCGGATTGATCGACGCGCACGTGCACATCGGATCGCTTCCGCAGATGCGCGCGGCCCTCGAGAGCGGCGTGACCACCGTTCGCAGCGCCGGCGTCTCGAACTTCGTCGACGTCGGCCTGCGCGAGCTGGTGAAGAAAGGGTACGTCGCCGGTCCGGACATGATCGCTGCCGGGTATCACGTGCGTCCTGGCGTTGCGCCGGAGTTCTTCATCGACTTTCCGGACCTGGGCGGCCTGATGGGCGGGTTGCAGTCGCAGGACGCCATCCGCCAGGCCGTGCGCGCGAACCTCTCGCGCGGCGCGGACTGGATCAAGACGCTCGCCACCGAGCGCGCCGGCACCGCCGACACCGATCCGCGCAAGCAGGTCTATTCGCAGGAAGAGCTGCGTATCCTCGTGGTCGAAGCGGAGTCCAAGAACGTGCCGGTGATGGCCCACGCGCACGGCGCCGAGGGCGCCGATGCCGCGGTGCGCGCCGGCGTGCGCAGCATCGAACACGGGACGTATCTCAGCGACGACACGCTCCGCATGATGGCCAAGCAGGGCACCTACTTCGATCCGACCGCCGACATCGTCAACGACCTGGCGGAGCCGGGCGGCGACTACGACAACGCGGCGCTGAAACGGCGCGGCGAGATGATGCGGCCGATTCTCCTGGCGGCCATCGGCAAGGCCGCGAAGCTCGGCGTGAAGATCGTGGCGGGGTCCGACACCGGCTATGGGCCCAACAGCATCGCCCGCGTGTCGCGCGAGGTCGGCGTGCTGGTCGATGCCGGGTTGACGCCGTTGCAGGCGTTGCAGGCGGCGACCATCGTCAACGCCGAAATGCTGCGGCTGGACAAACGGATCGGTGTCGTCGAGGCGGGCTTCGAGGCCGACGTGCTCGTGGTCGACGGCAATCCGCTCGACAACGTTCGAACGCTCCTCGATCCCTTGCTGGTGATCAGCAACGGGCGACTCGTCTTGGATCGGCTGACGTTTGCCAAATAGGGTTACAGGGTTACAGGGTTACAAGGTTACAGGGTTACAGGGTTACACGGTTCTCTGGAGAAACGAATATGAGCAAGATTGCGGCATTGTGCGTGTGTACGTTGCTCGTGGCGCCCGTTACTGCGTGGGCGCAGCACGAGCATCACGGGGGAATGGCGCCGAAGGACATCGGCACGGTTGATTTCGCCACCTCCTGCGCCCCCGCCACCAAGACCAAGTTCAATGAAGCCGTCGCGCTTCTGCATTCATTCTGGTTCGCCGAATCACGCGCCATCTTCGAGGGCGTGCTCAAGGACGATCCGAACTGCGCGATCGCGTATTGGGGCATCGCGCTCACCCACTGGGCCAATCCGTTCGGAGGCCTGCGGCAGCCGCAGACCATTGCGACCGGGAAGGCCGCCATCGACAAGGGCCTCGCGACCGGATCACCGACCGCGCGCGAGAAGGGCTACCTCGAGGCCGTCGCCGGGTTGTTCAGCAGCGCCGACGTGACCACGCAGCGGCAGCGCGTGCTCGACTACGAGCGCGCCACCGGCCGGGTCTCGGTGGCCAACAAGGACGACATCGAGGCGCGCATCTTCTGGGCGCTCGCCGTGGCACAGGCGGCATCGCCGACCGACAAGACCTACGCGCGTCAGTTACAGGCGGCCGAGATGCTCGAGCCGATGTACGCGAAGCTGCCCAACCACCCGGGACTCGCGCACTACATCATTCACGCCTACGACGTGCCGGCACTCGCGCCGAAGGCGCTGAAGGCGGCCAACGCGTATGCGGGCATTGCGCCGGCTGTGCCGCACGCGTTGCACATGCCGTCGTACACGTTCACCCGCGTCGGCTATTGGCAGGACTCGGTCTCCACCAACATCAAGT
>JALDXK010000641.1:0-3809 GCA_032155105.1 Acidobacteriota bacterium | reverse complement strand
CCGGCAGCGACATGACCTTGGCCATCAGCCGCTCGAACGACCCCTGGTCCAGCCGCAGCGCTTCCATCAGCGAGTTCAGGACGTGCACGACGTCGTACTTCGCGTAGTTGAGCGTCTTGCCTGGAATCGCCAGCGGGTCGCTCATCATGTTGCGGCCCTTGATCTTCGCGAAGCGCAGCGGGTCGCGCAGCACGTCGACGAGATCGTTCTGCATCAGCAGCGTCTCGTACTCGTTGACCGTCAGGCCGACGTTGCGCTCCGCCGGATCGACCACGAGATCGACCCGCGCCCGTTCGACGCCGGTGCGGGCGAGGATCTCGTTGACGCGCTCGAGCAGGCCGAGGCGCGGATCGGCGAGATTGACCGAATCGATCGGGTGCTTCGATACCGGTATGGCGATCGACGTCCGCGTCACGATCTCGTCGTGGTCGTAGGCCACCACCGTGGTCTTGCGCTGGCGCTGCAGGGCGTCGGTCTTGCCGTCGAGCTCGATGAAGTACACGGGCGAGTCCGGCCGGGTGCGATAGGTGACGCAATTTCGCATCCCGGCGCCGATGAAGGTCAGGTGCGAGTCGCCGTTGCGCGGCTCCACCACCTTCTGCTCGTCGGTCAGCTCGCTGCGCAGGTGCATCTGGTCGTGGTGGTACTCACCGCCCTGCGGGAACAGCGCGTGGAACGCGCGGAAGAACTGCGACACCAGGTCGTGGCGATGGTGCAGCCGCACCGACAGGCTCTGGTCGAGGTAGCCGGCGGTGGTGTGGAACGACGTGTAGAGCGCGCGGCGATGGCGGCGCAGGATGTCGCCCGCTTCGGCGGTGATGCGGTGGTTGACGTCGATGGCCTCGAAGCGCCGCTGCGGCGCCAGGGTCAACGTCAGCTCGGTCGGTCGGGTCCCAATCATGCGTTCTGCCTGCCCGCCGTCTTGTCCGCCGTAGCTTTAGCGGAGGTGGAAGCCGCGGCGAAGGTGGACGAACCTTCTCCGATACGCCGGTCCATGGTCAAGTCGTCGACCGACTGTCCTCTGAGCGCCAGCACGCGCTCGATCACTTCACCGACCACGCTATCGGGCGTTGACGCGCCGGCTGTAATACCGATGCGCACCTCGCCCGCCGGCAGCCAGCCGGCCGCAGCCGCTTCCGCGGCGTCGCCGATGGGTCGATGGCGGATCCCCCCGGCGTCGATGCAACCGGGGCTGTCGATGTGGTACGTCTGGAGCCGCGGCGCGCACATCCTGGCCAGCGCCTGCGTGTTGCTGCTGTTGTAGCCGCCGATCACGATCATCACGTCGAGGCCGCCGGCGTCGAGCATCTCGAGGACGGCGTCCTGCCGCTCCTGCGTGGCCGAGCAGATCGTGTCGAAGGCACGGAAGCGCGACTCGAGGCCCGCCTCGCCGTGACGCTCGATCATCGCGGCGCGCAGCATCTCCTGCACCTTCAGCGTCTCGCTCATCAGCATCGTCGTCTGGTTGGCGAGGCCGATGCGCTGGAGGTGGCGCTCCGGCGTAAAGCCGCCGCTGGCCGCATCGCGAAAGCGCGCCATCAACTCGGCGCCGGAGACGCGGTCGCGGAGGTAGTCACACAAGATCGCGGTTTCAGCGAGATCGCGGACGCACAGGTAATGCCCGCCTGGATGCGTGAGCGCCTGCGACGCGGTGGCAATGGTTTCTTCGTGATGGTGCTTGCCGTGAATGATCACGGTGTAGCCGTCGCGCGCGTAGTAGTGGACCTTCTTCCACACGTTCAACACGCTGCCGCACGTGGTGTCGACGAGCACGCACTGCTTCGACTTGAGATGCTGCAGTTCAGGCGCGCTCACGCCGAACGCCGGCAGGATCACGACGTCACCGGCGGCGACTTCCTGGAAACGATCGACAGGATCGAGCGAGTGCTCCAGGATGCGAATGCCCATGGCCTGGATGCGCGTGTTGACGTCGGGGTTGTGGATGATCTCGCCCGACAGGAAGACACGGCGATCGGGAAACTGGCGCCGGGTCTGGTAGGCATAGTCGACGGCGCGATCGACCCCGTAACAGAAGCCGAACTCCTTCGCGAGCTTGAAGTGGACTCCGCCGGCACTCGCCTCATAGCCGATGGCCTTGAGGCGTTCGACGACCGCACTTTGATACGTACGCGCCAGTACAGGTCCGACCTCGGATTTCAGGCCGAAACCCTTCTGGAAATACATTTCGCTCAACGTAACGCCAGTATAACCGCTTCGTCAGCCTCGCGTCTAACCCTTGTGCGAAGAAGGAGTTACTGGGGGCGGCCGGCGGCCGCCGGCGTGGCTGACGCCCCACTCGACCATGGCCCGCAGCACCGGGCGAAGGTCTTCCCCCTTCGCCGTCAGGAGGTATTCGACCCGCGGAGGGTGCTCGCTGTAGCGCCGCCGCGTCAGCACGCCGCTGCCGGTGAGCCGTTTCAGGCGCTCGGCCAGGATGTTGGTGGGAATGCCCTCCGGCGAGTCGAGGAACTCGGCGTAGCGGCGCTTGCCGCGCATCACGTCGCGGATCACCAGCAACGACCACCTGTCGCCGAGCACATCGAGCGTGCAGGCCACGGGGCAGCGGGATCGCCGCGCGCTCACCGGCATGCCACCAGTCTACGGCCAGTCACTTGCAAACTGCAAGTCACTGCGGATAGCATGCTGCACCATGCGGATCGCATGCGGCCTGTGCTGCCTGGGCGTGCTATGGGCTGCCTCGCCTGCCGAGGCTCGACAGGCTGCCGCTGTTGCTATCGCAGTGCAGAATGCCACCCCGCCACCGCGGAATCTCGCCGAAGCGCCCCCTGGCCGCGACGGCGGGCCACCGACCGTCCGCGCCTACCGCGTCGACACGCCGATTCGCCTCGACGGCAAGCTCGACGAAGAAGATTACGTGCGCGTCAAGGCGATCACCGGCTTCGTGCAGCAGGAGCCCGACGAGTTTGCCCCGGCCACCGAGAAGACCGAGGCGTGGATCTTCTTCGACAACGATCACATCTACGTGTCGGCGCGCAACTGGGAATCGCAGCCCGGGCGCCGCGTCGCCAACGAGATGCGCCGCGACACCGCGCAGCTGCGCCAGAACGACACCTTCGCCGTGCTCTTCGACACCTTCCACGACAAGCGCAACGGCTACATCTTCTACGCCAACGCGATCGGCGGCATGGCCGACAGCCAGGTCACCGACGAGGGGCCGCCCAACGCCGACTGGAACACGGTGTGGGATGTGCGCACCGGCGAGTTCGACGGCGGCTGGGTGATCGAGATGGCGATCCCGTTCAAGTCGCTTCGCTATCAGCCCGGCCGCGACCAGGCCTGGGGCATCAACCTCCGTCGCGTCGTCCGCTGGAAGAACGAGTGGTCGTATCTCGCCCAGGTGCCGCGCGCGCTCACGACCTTCCGGGGCCTCCTGAAGATCTCGTCGGCGGGCACGCTCGAGGGCCTCCAGGTGCCGTCGGGCAGCCGCAACCTCGAGCTCAAGCCGTTCGCGCTGGCCGGCGTGTCCACCGACAACACGGTGACGCCGGCGGTGGCCAACGACGGCAACGGGCGCATCGGCGGCGACCTGAAATACGGCATCACGCAGAACATCACCGCCGATCTCACGATCAACACCGACTTCGCGCAGGTCGAGGTCGACGAACAGCAGGTCAACCTGACGCGCTTCAACCTGTTCTTCCCGGAGAAGCGCGACTTCTTCCTCGAGGGCCTCGGCACCTTTGCGTTTGCGGGCCGCGCCAGCGCCGGCCTCGCGGCTGGCACCGGCGACACGCCATACCTGTTCTTCAGCCGCCGCATCGGCCTCGATCTGTCGCGCGTCATCCCGC
>JALDXK010000640.1:0-3820 GCA_032155105.1 Acidobacteriota bacterium | reverse complement strand
AGCGACGTTCGCGAACGCAAACGCGTAGTCCGACGCCAACCGCCGAATCCACGGAAAAGTTCGAATGTCCACCGCGAGTGTTGAGGCGGAGGCGGCTGAGGCGTCGGCTGGCACCGCCACGTACTGTCTCAAACGCTCACTGAAGCTGTCAACCATCCGCCTTCGCCTTCAGCTTCGGCGCGACAGGTCCGCCGTCGCTTTCCGCGTCAACGTGACAGGTTCGCCCTCGATTTGAGCTTCGACGTGACAGGTCGGCCTTCGTGTTCGCTACGGCGCGACAAGTGCGTGCTAACATTAAGTCTTGATTTGAACGACGAAGACGCGCCGTCCGACTCCGGATTCGATGATTCCGGACCCTTTGCGGATACACCGCCTCCTGGAGGCGTTTCTCTCGACTCCGCGCTGCGCGAATTTGGCCCGGCTGCGATCGAGGATCTGATCCCGCGCCTGCGCGCCCTGGCCGCCACGCTGGACGAGGCGCACGCCGATGGTTTCGTTCACGGCAGGCTCCATCCCAGCAAAGTCATCGTCACAGACGACGCGACGTTCCTGATTGGCCGGCCCGTCCGCCCGACCACCACGCTGACGCCCGAGCGCGATCAATCGGCCCTCGCCGCGATTGCCTACCAGTGGATGTTCGGGCGCCCTGCGGCCGCTTCGGCCGATCGGCCCGTGGCCGTGCGCGGCGTTCCGGGCGTCGACCGCGGCGCGTTGTCGCAGGCCTTCACTCGCGCGATGTCGATGGACACGGCCAATCGCTTCGTGTCGTGCAGTGCGTTGATCGATGCGATCGCGGCCGCGGCGATTCCGTCGTTGCCCTTTGCCGGCGTGGATCCCGACGAGGATCCCGTGGAACCGTTCATGCCGGAATCGCCCCCGCCCGAACCGTTCGTTCCGGAGTCGGTCGACGTTCCGGTAAGCGCGGCGGCGCCGGCGTTCGATCTGATCGATCCGGTGATCGCGGCGCCGGCCTATGTACCTCCGTCGGAGCCGGCGGTCGTTGGCGAGACGGCGGCGCGCCAGCCCTTGCGTGACGAATCCGTGCCGTCGGCATTCACCAGTATTGCTGCTCCGCCGCGCACGACGACGAACCGCTTCAGCGGCGTCGCCTTGATCCTCGCGACGATCGTGGGGATGGTCCTTGGCTTCGCGGCCGGATATATGGCGCGTCCGCGAGCGTTGCAACAGCCGCCCATGGCTTCCGCACAGCCTGAAGCCGACGAGCCAAAGGGGATCGAACCAGGGACTACCACAGTACCGGCACCAACCCCCGCATCTCCCTCTGCGCGCGCGGAATCAAGCGAGCTGCGGGGGGGCAAGCCCAAAGGCCCCGAGGCACCTCAGGCACCCGAAAAGATCGGTCGCTTGTTAGTGCGCTCCACCCCGAGCGGGGCGAGCGTCGATGTTGACGGCGTGGCGCGTGGCGTCACCCCGCTGGCGGTTCGCGATCTCGATCTCGGCGCGCGTGAGATCACCGTGTCGCGGCGCGGCTACGTACCGGAACACACGCGCGTGGTGTTGACAAAGGCGCGCCCGTCGCGCTCGGTGGAGTTGCGCCTCGATGCGCAAGCCGCGTCCGCTCCTGTCGCTCCGGAGCGCTCGCCAGCGGGAGCGCGCGCAGGCGGACCACCGCGGCCGAGCACTCCGGCAACGTTAGGGAAGCCCGCGATCACCACCGGCTCGCTCGCGGTGGAATCGCTGCCGGCCGGCGCGGCAGTCACCGTGAACGGGAAACCGAGCGGCACCACGCCGCTCACGATCAATGATCTTTCACCCGGAGAGTACCGCGTGACGCTCTCGCTTCCGGGTTACCGACAGTTTGCAACCACGGTTCGGGTGGTGGTCGGCGAGCGCGCGCGCGCCGCCGCACGACTCACCGAACAGGAGCAGGAATGAACGCGATACTTGCACTGGAAGACGGCAGCTGGTTTCAAGGCGTGTCGGCAGGCGCGCCCGGACACACCGAAGGCGAAGTGGTGTTCAACACCAGCATGACCGGCTACCAGGAAGTGCTGACCGATCCGTCGTACGCCGGCCAGATCGTCACCATGACGGCGCCGCAGATCGGCAACTACGGCGTCGCGGGCACCGACCAGGAATCCGACAAGCCGCAAGTCGCGGGTTTCGTGATGCGCGACCCCTCGCCGGTGTCGAGCAACTGGCGCGCGCAGGGCACGCTCAGGGACTACCTCACGCGCCACAATATCGTCGCCATCGGCGACATCGATACACGGGCGCTGACGCGCAAGCTGCGCTCGGTGGGCGTGATGCGCGGCATCATCGCCACCGGCACCGTCGAGCCGGGCGAGCTCGTCGAGAAGGCGCGCGCGATCGCGCACATGGAAGGCAGCGACCTGGTGAAGGACGTGACGTGCGCCCGGGCGTACGACTTCGAAACGTCGCTGGCCGACGCGGTGACGGAAGCGAGCTACGGGATTGCGCCGCTGCGCCGCGCCAAGCGCCCGCTCCGCGTGGCCGCGTACGACTTTGGCATCAAGCTCAACATCCTGCGACGGCTGGCCGCGCATGGCTGCTCGGTGCGGGTGTTTCCGGCGTCGACGCCCGCGGCGGAGCTACTGGCGTGGGAGCCCGATGGCGTCTTCCTGAGCAACGGCCCCGGCGACCCGGCCGCGGTCACCTATGCGATCGACAACATCAAGGAGATCGCGAAGAGTGACGTGCCGACGTTCGGCATCTGCCTCGGCCATCAACTCATGGGCCTCGCGCTGGGTGCCGAGACCTACAAGCTGAAGTTCGGTCATCGCGGCGGCAATCACCCGGTGAAGCAGTTGCAGACCGGCGCGGTCGAGATCACCTCGCAGAATCACGGCTTCGCGGTGGATCCGGATTCGCTGCCGTCGAACGTGAAGGTGACTCACTTAAACCTGTACGACGGCACCGTCGAAGGCCTGCGCCACACCGACAAGCCCATTTTCTCGGTGCAGTACCATCCCGAAGCGTCCCCGGGCCCCCATGATGCGGACTATTTATTCCAGGAGTTCCTGGACGAGATGGAGAAAAGCTAAGGTGCGTACGGTGCGTAGGGTGCCTAAGGGTAGGTGCGGTTTTTAGATGCCTAAGAGAACAGACATTACGCGCGTGCTCGTGATCGGCTCGGGACCGATCGTGATCGGCCAGGCCGCGGAGTTCGACTACTCAGGCACGCAGGCCGTGAAAGCGTTGCGCGCGGAAGGCCTTGAGGTCGTGCTGGTGAACAGCAACCCGGCGACGATCATGACCGACCCGGAGCTCGCGGATAAGACCTACATCGAGCCGCTGACGCCGGAAGCCGTGGAGAAGATCATCGAGCGGGAGCGCCCCGATGCGCTGCTCCCAACGGTGGGTGGCCAGACGGCGCTCAACCTCGCGGTGCAGCTCGACGAGTTCGGCGTGTTGAAGAAGTACGGCGTCGAGCTGAACGGCGCGCAGATCCCGGCGATCAAGGTCGCCGAAGACCGGCTGCTGTTCCGTGACGCGATGAAGGAGATCGGCGTCGAGGTGCCGAAAAGCGGCGTCGCCAAGTCGCTGACCGAGGCGCTGGCGATTGTCGACCAGACCGGGTTCCCCTCGATCATCAGGCCGTCGTTCACGATGGGTGGCGTCGGCGGCGGCATTGCCTATAACCTCGAAGAGTTCAAGGACATTGCCGGACGCGGCCTGCACCTGAGCCCGGTGCACGAGATCCTGGTCGAAGAGTCGGTGATCGGCTGGAAAGAGTTCGAGCTCGAGGTGATGCGCGACGGCGCCGACAACTTCGTGGTGATCTGTTCGATCGAGAACATCGACCCGATGGGCGTGCACACCGGCGACAGCATCACGG
>JALDXK010000639.1:0-3838 GCA_032155105.1 Acidobacteriota bacterium | reverse complement strand
CCGCGAGAATGAACGCCGGCACGAAACCGGCCAGAAACAGCGTGACGATCGACAGGTTGACGAGCGATCCCAGCACGACCATCGTCAGGCAGGGCGGCACGAGGATGCCCATCGCCGACGCTGCGGCAACGACGCTGACCGCTTCAGGCCCCGAGTAGCCGGCTTTGCGCATCGACGGGACGAGCAGCGAGCTGATGGCGGAGACGTCGGCCGAGTGACGCTCGTCCCGCGCGTGCCTCGCGACGAGATGCCCAATTACTATGCCGCCGCCGACCTGTTCATCAGCGGCAGCCATTACGAAGGCAGCGGCTATGCGTTGATCGAAGCGATGTCGGCAGGACTCGTGCCGGTGATCACCGACATCCCGTCGTTTCGCGCAATCGCCGGCGAGAGCGGCCAACGGTGGCCGCCCGGCGACGCCGGCAGATTCGCGGCCGCGCTCACGCAGGCTGGTTCGGGTGATCTCCCGGAACAGAAGGCACGCGTGCGCGAGCAGTACGAACGCGCGCTCCGATGGGAGGCCATCGCGCGCCGGACGGTGGCCGAGTATCAGTCGCTCGTCGATGCCAGGCGTGCCGCCCACACATGAGAATCGCCGTCGTCGCGACCGGTGGCCTGCATCCCAGCGGACGCGAGCAGGTGGTGCCTTCGTGGCTCGCGCTGTTGTCGCGGCTGGCGCATCGCCACGAGATTCACGCGTTCGTCCTGAAGCACCTCCCTGAACCGCAAACCTACGACCTCCTTGGATTCACGGTGCACGATCTCGGCCGGCCGTCGGCGTTGGTCGGCCCGTCACGGTGGGCGCAGCAGCGCTCGCTGCGTCGCGCCTTGAACGGCGCGGGATCGTTCGATCTGATCCACGGGCTGTGGGGCGACCCGGCCGGACAGTTCGCCGTGCGAGGTGGGCGCCGGAACAAGGTGCCCAGCCTCGCGACCATGGACAGCGGGGAGTTCGTGTCGCTCCCCGAGATCGACTACGGGTCACAGCGCACCCTCAATGGGAGACGCGCGGTGGCACTCGCCTGCCAGGCGACAAAGGTGCACGTCTGCTCGCAGTTCATGGCCGGCCTGGCTGCCGCTCATGGCGTTGATGCGGTGATGATTCCGCTCACCACTGTGACTGCACCGGAATCGAGGAAGCAACCAGTGCTCACGAGCGGACCGCTGAAGTTGATCCAGGTCGCGAGCCTCAGCAAGGTCAAGAACCAGCACTTGCTGATCGACGCGCTCGCCATCCTGACCCGGTCCCTCGATGCGCATCTGGATCTCGTGGGCGAGGACACTCTCGGCGGAACGCTGCAGCGGCACGCGGCCGAGCGTGGTGTTGCCGCACGCGTCACGTTTCATGGCTTCGTCCCGCAGGATCAACTGTCGCCGCTCCTGGCCGATGCGGACATCTACGTGCAGACATCGCTGCATGAAGCCGCGGGCGTGTCGGTGCTCGAAGCGGCGGCCGCGGGGCTGCCGGTGATCGGCACGCGGTTCGGCTACGTAGCGGACTGGGCACGCGATCGCGCGCGTGCGATCGATCGCATGGATGCGGCATTACTGGCGCAGGCGATCGCAACCTTGCACGCGGATGCCGACGAAGCGCGCGCAATGGCGGCACGCGCGCAGGCCTGGGCGCTCGAGCGCGACGTCTCGTGGGTAGCGGACCGGTTCGACGCGTTGTATCGAGAGTTGGCCGGCGTCACACAGCCGATGTAAGCGGCAGGTTCAGCGAGCACACACAGCGCCGGCAGGTGTGGTTGTTCGTCACGTCGAGGCCACGGCGAAACGCGATCGCACGCTCGCTGTTCAGCGTCTCACGCAAACCACCATCCACCACGCCGTACTCGGGCTGAAAGAAACACGGGCGCAACGCGCCACCAGGCTCGAGCACCGCGGAGACCCACGGCGCATTGCAGTGCACCGCCGGGAATGGGCCCAGACCCGCCAGCGCACGGTAATAGGTCACGATGCGTTCGAGCGAGGCGCGCCCACCCGATACGAACCCGTCGTCGATCAGTCCGGGATCGGCGGCGATGGCCCTCGCGATCGACCACGCGAGCGCCGGCAGATCGCGTTCCGGCACCGCAACCTCCGCAACACGATCCGGCGACCACGGTTCGGGACGGTTGAACGCCGCAGACGATACGTCGGCGGCCAGGAACGAGACCTGGTCGAAGCCCAATCGATGGGCCGCTGTGATCGTCTCATCGACGACGGCCGCGTTGCCGCGCTGCACGACCGAGCGCGCAATCAGCCGCGGCCGCGGCAGCTGCTCGCCGAGCGCCATGACACCTCTTGCGATCCGGTCGAATCCGCCTTTGACGCGACGGATCGCGTCGTGCGTGTCGCGCGGGCCGTCGAGCGAGATCACCACGGTGTCGATGCACGAGGCGATGTCGGCGGCGTGCGATTCGATCAGCAGTCCCGTCGAGACCAGGGTGAGCCCGATGCCGAGCGCATGGAGCTCGCTGCAGAGCGCCCACAGGTTGCGGTGCAGCAGCGGCTCACCGCCGGTGAGCATGATGCGCTGGACGTGCAAGGCGCGAATCGCGTCAACGTGCCGCGACAGATCCTCAGAGCTGATCTCGCGCTTCTCGGCGTTGGCCTTCCAGATGTCGCACATCACGCAGCGGCAGTTGCACGCGCTGTGCACTGACAGCGCGAGGATCGGCAGGCTCTCGAGCCGGCCGGTGACGCGGCTGCGGGCGCGGCGCGCGATCTCGGCAGGTCCGACCATCAGTGCTTCACCTCGAACCCAGGTTCCTGGAGCTGCATGCTCTTCACGTGGCGACCGATCCAGCGCGCTACCAATCGATCAGCACCGTCTACCATCGCCGGCACCGACGACACGTTGGCGGCCGCAAACACCGGTTGCAAGGCCGGCTCCGCGATGCATGGGGTGCCATCGATCATGATCAAGCGCAGATCAGTCCGGCTGGCCCACACCAGGCTGTCGAACGGGCACACGGCCAGCGGACGAAGGATCATCAGATCCGCCGGTTGTCCGCGAACAATCTTTCCGGCACTGACGCGAAGCAACCCGGCCGCGCCCATCGTCACCGTGCGGGTAAGACCCTCCGCGCTCAGCTGCCTGGTCGCGTGCGCGGCTTTCAATTCATCCAGCAGGTCGCCTTCGCCGCTCAATCGCGAATCGCTGCCCAGCGCGAGCCGATCCGCGTCGTCGAACGCGCGTACGTCCGCCGTGGCGCCGAACAGGAACTGGTTCGACGATGGACACCACACCAGGCCGGCACCGGCATCGATCACGCGTTCGCCAGCACGGCCGAGCGCGACGCCGTGAATCAGGATGGTATTAGCGGACAGGCAGCCGAGGCGATCGAGCCGATCGAGCTCGCCGAGTGCAGACTGGTCGAGTCCCTCGGCGGCGTGGATCATCCACGGCCACTCCCGCGGCGTGGCGCGATGCGAGGCTGCGACGGCATCGCCGTCGATGTGGAGCGAGTGGCTGTAGCCGAACTTCTGCACGATGCGGACCGGAAACCGTTTACGCAGCACGCGGTGCATCGGGTTGTGATGGCACACGGTGGTGACGCCCGACAGCAGGTTCTTGAGGCCGCCGACCCACGCGCGATCGTCGAGCGTGTCCGCACGGGTCACCGCAAGGTCCGGATCGGACGCGAACCGCGGCTGAAAGTCGGCGATCCACTCGGTGGCGTTGTTGTATTGCTCGCGCCATTTCATCCGCGGCTGCGAATTCAGCTCGAGATGATCGTGCGCGTTGATCAGGCCCGGGAACACGAAGCTCTCGTCGAGATCGATCACGACGTCGCCGCTGTCGGGCGCCACGTCGATGCCATCGATGCGGCGGCCGAGGATGCGCAACGTC
>JALDXK010000638.1:0-3843 GCA_032155105.1 Acidobacteriota bacterium | reverse complement strand
GCTTCAAGCCGCGCCCGCGCAGCGCGGCGAGCGCCGGCATCACGTCGTCTTCGACATGTTCCCAGAGGTTGTCGTGGCGATGGTATTCACGCAGATCGGCGAGCGCCGCGTCGGTGGCGTCACTCTGCACGACGCCGGCGTGGTGCAGCACGTGGTTGAAATAGAGCCAGCCGCGCCCGCGATCGTCGGTGCTGCCGATCACCGAGGCCTTGTCGATGTCGTAGGTGGCCTTCTGCTCCGCCGCGGCCAGCGCCGCCGCGGTCACCGGCGCGCCGTGACGCACCAACGCCTCGGCGACGCGCGTCCACGACGGATGGCAAAGCACGCCGCCGGCGTCGAGAAACACCGTCTCAATGGACATGTCGCATGACGTCCCCCTTGAGCGCCGAGAGGTCGAGTGGCGGCTGCTCTCCCAGCCGCGGCAGCCAGTGATGATACTCGACGAGCGGACGGTCGTCGGTGAGCAGCAGGCCGTCGCCGACAAACGCGCGCATTTCGCCGGGGCCTGCGGTGTACCAGCTGCGCAGTTCGGCCCAGTTGGTGAGGCCGACGTCGTTCAACGCCGCGCGCGTCTCCGGCTGCTCGCGCAGCCGATCGAGCGCGTCGCGGTCCAGCGTCAGCGGCCGCTTCGTCCCGACCATGAAGTTGGCGTCGTACCACAACGTCGCGTCGGGAAACACGTCGAGGAACGTGCGCATGATCAGCGTGTATTCGACACGCGGCCGATGGCCGATCCACTGCAGCACCACGCCGTCGTCTTTCAGCGCGTTGCGCACCAGCGTGAAGTACTCGCGTGAATAGACGTGACCAGCGCCGGCGTGGCCGGGCTGGATGATGTCGGCCGTGACGACGTCGAACCTGCGGTCGGTGAAAGAGAGGAAATTTCGCCCGTCGTCAATCCGCACGGTGACGTTCGGGCGGTTGAGCAGATCGTAGTTGACGTGCTTGAAGTACGGCGCGGCCTGGCGGACGCCATCCGACAATTCGACGACCTCGACACGGGCGTTGGGAAACTGCGTCACCGCACCGGGCGTGGCGCCGCCGCCCATGCCCACCACCAGCACGTCTTTCGGATCGCCGTGCAGCACCATCGGCAGGATCCCGATCGCGCGGTGCAGGCGCACCATCTCCGGTTGATCGTTCGCCTGGTGCAGGCCGTCGAGATAGAGGACGTGCTGGAACTCCGACGCGCGCACGCTCACGGCGGTCTGCGCGCCTTCATGACGCCAGAACTCGAGCAGTTGATCGCCGTAGCGCCGGTTGATCGCCACCTTGAACGGGTCGGGAAAATCTCGAGCTGCGACGACGAACACGGCCAGGATCGCGATCGAGGCGATCCAGCGGCGGCGGCGCAGCGATAACCACAGGCCCGACGCCACGAACATCGCGGCAAGCGCGATCAGCGCGTTGACGCTGCCGATCCAGGGCAGCAACAGGAACCCGGCGCCGAGCGAACCGGCAATGGCGCCGGCCACGTTCAGCGAGTACAGCGAACCGACCCGGCGCGCCACGTCAGCGGCGTGATCGGCGGCGCCGCGGCGGCCGGCAATACCCAGCGCGAGCGGAAAGCCCACGCCCATGCAGATCGACGGCGGCAGGATGGCGATGATCACCGCCTGCCAGAGGCCCATCGTCTTCCAGTTATGCTCGACCGACCACAACAGGAAGCTCATGCTGACGACGGCGGCCGCGCCGGTCAGGGCCTGGACGATGCCGAGCGCCGTCACGTGATCGCGGGGCGTGCGCAGGATCCAGGCCGCGATCACACCGCCGAACGCGATGCCGCCGAGCACGGTGGCGAGCATCGCGGTGAACGCCTCGGTCGTGGCGATCACGAACTGCAGCATCAGACGGAACCAGATGATTTCGAGACCGAGCGAGGCGAAGCCGGAAACAATCACCACCACCCGCAATGGCCACGTATCTATCCGGCTCAAACCGGACACCACAGCATCACCTTCGACCGAGCCGACACTGTGGTGTCCGCCTTCAGGCAGATTGACAGGCACTGCCCTCGACATCCACATCGCAATGACACCCACAACGACGTTCAATGTGGCCGCCAACATGAACGATCGCTGAATGCCGATCGCCGGGATCAACGTCATCCCGCTCAGCAAGGTTCCCGTCATCGCGCCCAGCGTGTTGATCGCGTAGAGCAGGCTGATGTTCGTGCTGTTGGACTGCCCCGGCGCAGAGACGGCCGCGCTCAGGAGCGGCAGCGTGATGCCCATCATCGCGGTGGGCACGATGAGGATCATGAACGAGCTGACCAGCCGCGCCACGGTGAGCACGCTCAACGAATCCGGCGACGCCTGGTGCAGCGCGAGGTAGAGCGACGATGCCGCATCGAGCAGCAGCGGTGAGAGGAGACCGGTGACGCCGACGAGGATCTCCGCCAGGCCGAAGGCCGCCAGGGGCGAGCGGCCGCGCGTGAGGACGCGGCCAGCAAGCGCGCTGCCGATGGCCAGGCCGGCCATGAAGGCCGCGAGCACGGTGCTCGCCGCATAGACCGTGACCCCGAAAACAAGCGACAGGCGCCGCAACCAGAGGACCTGGTAGATGAGACCGGCGATGCCAGACACGAAAAACAGGGCAAACACCGCGCCTCGGCTGAGCATCGCGACCGATCATATAATCCCTGTCTACGCTTATGAGCGGCAAACGCGACGCCTCGCAGCTCGACGCGATCTTCGGACCGCTCGAGATCCGCGTGCTGGACGCCCTGTGGGAACGCGACACGCCGTCGTGCGTGCGCGATCTGCAGCCGCGGTTCCCGGGCGTCGCCTACACGACGCTGATGACCACGATGGATCGCCTGTTCCGCAAGGGCACGCTGTCGCGAGTCAAGGACGGCCGCGCTTTTTACTACCGGCCGAAGTGGTCGCACGACGAGCTGGTCTCGCAGCTGGCCGGCTCCGCGTTTGCCACCCTGCTGCCGCGCAGCACCGCCGCGGTGCGGCCGATTCTCTCGATGTTCGTCGATACGGTGAGCCTGCACGACGGAGCGTTGCTCGATGAGCTCGAAGAGCTTGTGCGCGCACGGCGTGAGAAGTTGAAAGGCGGGGATTCGCAATGAGCCGGACCTGGCTCATCATCACCGTCGGTCTCGCCGCCTACGGCGTGATGAGCACGATCGGCGCGCTTGTCGCGGCCGCCGTGTGGCGCCGTTGGCACATGCTCGCCGCCCTCCCGCCGGCGCCGCGCGCTCGGCGCCTGGCCGCACTACGATTCGCGCCGGCCGCGTGTGCCGCTGTGGTGACGTGGGGACTGGTGGTGCCGGTGTTCGTGATGTTTGAGCCGGTTCGCACCCACGAACCGGTGGGGCCGCTGCTGGTCGTGCTCGCGGCGTTCGGTGCCTGCCTGGTCGTCGCGTCTCTGGCAACGGCTGTGCTCACCGGCGCGAGAACGTATTTCATCGAGCGCGCATGGCTGCGCTCGGCGACGCGTCTCGATGTGGATCCTCCGGCCGGCGTGCCGGCCTACATCATCGACACGCTGGCGCCGATCGTGGCGCTGGTCGGCGTCTTCTCACCCCGGCTCGTCGCGGCGCGCACCGTTGTCGACGCCTGCTCGCGCGACGAGCTCACTGCCATCGTCGCGCACGAGCGCGGCCACCTGCTCGCGCACGACAACCTCAAGCGTTGGCTGATGACGTGCGCCCCCGACGTGCTGCGGTGGACGCCGCTGCACGGGCAGATCGCTGCGGCGTGGCGTGACGCCGCCGAAGATGCGGCCGACGATTTCGCCACCTCCGGCCTCAGCGACGCTCTCGTGATCCTCGGCGCCGCCGGGATCGTCATCCCGACTTTCGCCCGCTTCCGGATCAGCCCGGTGATCGGC
>JALDXK010000637.1:0-3844 GCA_032155105.1 Acidobacteriota bacterium | reverse complement strand
ACACCGAGGCTCGACTCGACACGCGCGACGCCACCGGCCGCATCGAGGCCGAGTTCGCCAACAGCGATCTGTTCAGCGTGTCGTACACCGACAACTTCGAACGGCTGGTCCGGCCCTTTGCGCTTGCGCCCGGCGCGGTGATCCCGATCGGCAGCTACGACTTCTACACGACACGGGTCGGGTATACCGGGGGCCAGCAGCGTCCCGTCTCGGGCGAGGTGGTGTTCGAGACCGGCGCGTTCTACCACGGCCATCGCAACGCGATCTCGCTGAACAGCGGCCGCCTGCAGGTCACGCCGCAGGTGTCGCTCGAACCGAGCTTCTCAATCAACTGGATCGATCTCCCGGAGGGCCCGTTGACACTGAAGGTGGCCCGCACGCGCGCGACCTTCACCTTCACCCCGCGCATGTTCGTCAGCGGCATCGTCCAATACAACTCGGCCGGCACGTCGTTCGGCAGCAACGTCCGGTTCCGCTGGGAATACCGCCCCGGCAGCGAGCTGTTCGTGGTCTACACCGACGACTTCGATACCGAGGCGCGGCTGGGGGTGCCGTCGCTGAGGAATCGCGCGTTCGTGGTGAAGTTCAATAGACTCTTCAGGTTGTGACCCTGATTTTTGCGACCTGCGATCATCAGCCCCTGATCGCCGAGGACGACGAGCCGCTGGCGGAGGCATTGCGCGCCCGCGGCGTCGACGTCGTCCCCATTCCCTGGACCGGGATCGATCCGTACGCGCAGATCGATGCGCCGCCTATCCTGCTGCGTTCGACATGGGACTACCACCGCGTGCCGACGATGTTCCAGTCGTGGCTGCAGTCGCTCGAGGACTCCGGCCGCGCCGTGTGGAACGACGCGAGCGTAGCGCGCGGTAACGTCGACAAGGTATACCTGCAAGCGCTCGAAGGCGACGGCATCGCCATGCCAGGGACGGTATGGCTCGAGCACGTCGACAACGCGGCGATCGCGCGCGGGCTCGCGGATCGGCAATGGGATCGCGCAGTGCTCAAGCCGCGCATTGCCGCCACCGCGTACGGCACGCACCTGGTCTCGCCAGGCACCGAGTTCTCGGATCCGGATCTCGCCCCGGCACGCGCGTCCGGCGCGTTGCTACAGGAGTTCGTGCCGGAGATCGAGGAGCGCGGCGAGCTGTCGTTCGTCTACGTCGATGGCGTGTTCAGCCACGCCGTCTCGAAACGCGCGAAACCCGGCGACTTCCGGGTGCAGAAAGACTTCGGCGGCTCGGTCGAAGCGCTCACACCGCCAGTGCACCTGGTGGCCTTCACCAACGGCGTGATGACACATATCGCCGCCCCGACCCTCTACGCCCGCGTCGACATCGTCGACACCGCCAACGGCCCGAGACTGATGGAACTGGAGCTCATCGAGCCCGAGCTCTACCTCACCATCGTCCCCTCTGCCGCCGAGGCCCTGGCCGCGGCCGTTCTTCGACGTCTCGCGTAAAAGGGAACCTGCTTCCCTTTCGCGTATGTAACATGCGCGTATGCGCGCCCTGGCGCTGGCGTTGATGCTCGTCCTTCCGTCTTCGGCAGCAGTCGACGAGCGCAGCCTGCTGCGTTTGCGTGGCTGGATCGATGCCGTCGATACCCACACGGCGGGCCAAACGGATTCCGCATTGACGGTGGTCACGGCCTGGACCTACGACGACGTGGAGTGGATGCGGCCGTACGTCGAAGCGCTCGTGCTCGCGCCATCGGGGCGAAACAGTGACCGGGCCAAACGGCGCCGACGCCTGGGGCGAGACGGGGCGGCGATCCTCGAGCTGACCAGGTCGCTGCAGGAGCGTGGCGATTTCGACACCTTCCGGAAACGCGCCGTGATGCTCCACACCGATGCTGCCATCCTTGGATCGCAGCCGAAACTCGTGACGCCACCAACCCAGCTGGAGCTCCGCTATCGACGGGAGAGTGAACGACGGGTGATCGTCAAGAGCTTCGACGGGCAGGTCCAGCATTTCGAGCTCCAGAACCTGCACTGGGAACTGGCAATGGACGTCCTCGACTCGCTGCCGGCACAGCCGGCCCGCGATCCGATCGTCGGCCAGTGGTACCGGGCCATCGGGGCGTTCTTCGCGCGCGAGCGGCGGTTCGCCGATGCGCTGGTGCATTTCGATCGCGCCCGCGGACTCGTGCCCGACCATCCTGGCGTTCTCTACGGCGAAGCGTGCCTGCAGGAAACGCTCGGCGCCCCACGGATTCAGAACTACGTCCGCATCACGACGCTGCCCAACGGTCTCTTCATCCAGGGCGTGTCGTCGCCGCAAACGCACTACCGGCGTGCGGAGTCGCTGCTGCGCAAGGCGCTGGCCGCCGACCCCAGGCTCGTCGAAGCCAGCCTGCGGCTCGGCCGCGTCCTCACCGAGCTCGAGCGGAGTGAGGAGGCACTGCCCCATTTGCGCATGGCGATCGAGACCGCAACCGATTCTGCACTCGCCTACTACGCGCACCTGTTCATGGGCGAGGCGATGCACGCGCTCGGCAAACGCGACGACGCCCGCCGGCACTACGAAAACGCGATCGCGGTGTTTCCCGATTCGCAGGCGGCGCGGCTGGCACTCGGTTTCGTGCTCAGGTCAGAAGGCGATCGAGAGGCAGCGCGGACGGCGATTGCCCCTGCGCTGGAGCCGTCTCCGCGTAGTAAAGACGATGATCCGTGGTGGGACTACTACGATGGCGAGGCCCGACACGTGGAGCGCCTGCTGGACGAACTGCGCGCTCCCTATACGAGGCCGCGATGAAGATCGTCACTATCGTCCTCGCGCTGACCGCCGCGCTGCAACCGACTTTCTCCACGCGGGTCGAAGGCGTCCGGGTTGATGTCCTGGTCACCGACAGCTCGCGCCGACCGGTGCGCGGGTTGACCGCGGCGGATTTCGCGATTCGCGACAACGACGTCGTCCAGGAAGTGGACGTCGTCAGCTTCGGCGAGATCTCGCTGAACGTGGGCCTCGCGTTCGATCTCAGCCAAAGCGTGGCCGGTACGCGGCTGGAGCAATTGAAAGCGGCCAGCCAGGCGCTGACAGTCGGACTGCAGCCGGGCGATCAATTGGCGCTCGTCACCTTCGATCGCGTGGTATCGCTGCCATGTCCGCTCTCGACGAACCGGTCGTGCGTGCGTGAAGCCCTCAATGCCGCCACACCCGAAGGCGAAACGGCGCTGATCGAGGGAATTTTCGCGGGGATGATGGTGGGCGAATCCGAAGTCGGCCGCTCGCTGTTGATGGTGTTCAGCGACGGGCTCGATACCGCGAGCTTCCTGGGTGCGGAGCGCGTGCTCGAATTGGGGCGCCGATCGGACGTGGTGGTCTATCCAGTGACATCGAAAGGCGCACGGCCCGACTTCCTCGACGATCTGGCGTCGCTGACCGGTGGCCGGCTGCACGAGATAGACCGGGACTCTGATCTGTCGGCGACGTTCCAATCGATCCTCGACGAATTCCGCTACCGCTACCTGGTCACCTACACTCCCCGCGGCGTGCCTCGAGGCGGCTGGCACAAGCTGGACGTCCAGGTGAATCGCCGCGGCGCAACCGTGCGGGCACGACCCGGGTATCAGGGCCTGTGACGCCGTTCGCGGTGTCGATCGACCCAATACGCCCACACCACGAACAGCCACTGCAGATGGCCCGCCACGGCAATCGTCTGGACGTTCGGTGGCGGCGGGCCATACAGCGCCGCGACATACATTGCGACCAACGTGGCAATGAGCGCCAGCAAGGCGAGGTGGCCGATCCGATCGCGTTCGCGGGTCGTGCTCATGTAGATGAGCGCGCCGGCGCCGAACAGCGCCGACTCGATGGCCAGCGTGGTGCCCGGATAGTTCCAG
>JALDXK010000636.1:0-3857 GCA_032155105.1 Acidobacteriota bacterium | reverse complement strand
TTGTCGTGATCGCCCCGAACGTCACACGCGGCGTCTGGCACCGCCTCGACATCGTTGCCAACTTCCTGGACGGAGACGCGAACGACACCGTCGAATACGCATTGGATGGCGTCGCACTGGCCAATCCCGTCGGCGGCACCGCGTTCCGTACCTTCGAACACTACTTCGCGACTCGTGTCCCTCAGCTGCCCTACGTCCTGAGCAACCGCCTGTTCTTCCGCTCGAGCCGAGCCCCGAGTGCCTTGGGTGCTTTCAGCGATACGGCCGCCCAGGGCTTCTACTTCGACGACCTGTCCTACTCCGTCGGAAACGGAACGCCGGACCTGACTATCTCCAAGAGTCACGTTGGCAATTTCACCCAGGGACAGACCGGAGCGTTCACCCTCACGGTGACGAACAGCGGTAGCCTCTCCACGACTGGGGCGGTCAACCTGACAGACAATCTCCCGGCGGGCCTCACTCCGACCGCGGCCACCGGCGCTGGTTGGAGCTGCATCGTCGCCAGCGCAACCGTCACGTGCACTCGAAGCGACGCCTTGGCCCCGGGTGCAAGTTACCCCCCCGTCACGATCGCGGTGGATGTTGCAGCCAGCGCACCCGCCTTGGTGACGAACACGGCGACCATTTCCGGCGGCGGCGATGTCAACGTTGCGAACAACACCGCAACGGACATCACCACGATCATTCCGGTGTTCGCCCCTTCGATCAGTGTGGAGCCTACGAACCAGACGATCACGTCAGGCCAGTCGGCGACCCTGGTTGTCAACGCCAGCGGCACGGGGCCCCTGGCCTACCAGTGGTATGAAGGTCCGAGCGGCACGACGACGAGTCCGGTTTTGGCAGCGACCTCGAGCAGTTTCGTGACGCCGGCGCTCACGACGACGACCTCGTATTGGGTGCGCGTGTCGAACGCGGCAGGCAGCGTCGACTCGACCACCGCAACCATCACCGTGAACACGGCTCCCGCGATCAGTTCGCAGCCCGTGAGCCAGGAGGTCACGTCCGGGCAGTCGGCGACCCTCAGTGTCGGCACCACCGGCACGGCGCCCCTGGCCTACCAGTGGTATGTCGGTACGACCGGAACGACGACGAGTCCGGTGCCAGCGGCGACCTCGAGCACTTTCGTCACCCCGGCGCTCACGACGACGACCTCGTATTGGGTGCGCGTGTCGAACGTCGCCGGTAGTGTCGATTCGACCACCGCCACCATCACCGTGAACAGGGTTCCAGCGATCATTTCGCAGCCCGACAGCCAGGCGATCACGTCCGGGCAGCCGGCGACCCTCAGTGTCGGCGCCATCGGCACGGCGCCCCTGGCCTACCAGTGGTATGTCGGGACGAGCGGAACGACGACGAATCCAGTATCCGGGGCGACGTCGAGCAGTTTCGTCACTCCGGCGCTCACGAGCATGACCGCGTATTGGGTGCGCGTGTCGAACGCCATTGGCAGTGTCGACTCGACCACCGCATTCATCACGATCCCCACGACGGTCGCGGCGCCGTTCGGCACGTTTGATACGCCGGGCCAGGAATCGACCGTGTCGGGTTCGATTGCAGTGACCGGGTGGGCACTGGACGATGTCGGCGTCGATCGCGTCGAGATTTGGCGCGACCGTGTCGCCGGCGAAACCACGCCGGTTTACAACGGGGCGGGCCCCGGCAACGGCAAGATCTTCATCGCGAACGGCTTCTTCGTGACGGGCGCTCGGCCCGACATCGCGGAACTATTCGCGACCTATCCCAACGCGAACCGCGCCGCGTGGGGCTACCTGTTGCTGACCCAGGGGTTGTGGAACCAGGGCAATGGGACCTTCACCCTGTATGGCATCGCGTACGACCAGGACGGCCGGAGCGCCATCATCGGTTCGAAGACGATCACGGTGAATAATGCCACAGCGGCGAAGCCGTTCGGCAACATCGATACACCGGCCTTCGGCGAAACGGTAACGTCGGGCTTCTGGAACTTCGGGTGGGCGTTGACGCCCAATGCGACGCCGGAGTGCACAGTGAGCAACGTATTCGTGTCGATCGATTCCGGAGCGCTCATCCCGGTAATCTATGGTGACCTGCGAACCGACGTGGCTGAGGCCTTCCCCGGTCTCACCAACACCAACGGCGCGGGCGGCGCGTACTACTTCGACATCGCCACGCTCACCAACGGTACGCACCAGATCGGGTGGTATGTGGTTGACGACTGCAACCGCGCAGAGGGCATCGGCAGCCGCTTCTTCACGGTGCAGAACAGCAGCAGTCTCACGTCGGCGCACGCGGCGTCGGCGGCGGCTCCGACCGCAGCCACTACGGCGGTGCAACTGGGCGACGCGGCCATCGACGTGCGCCGCGGCATCGAGACCACGGTGGTAACGCCAGGCGCGTCCGGGTCACAGGTCGTGCCGATCGCACAGAGCGAGCGCGTCGAGGTGCACCTGCCGACAGGCGCGGGCGCCTATGTCGGCTACCAGATCGTGAGCGGGCAGCGGCAGGCGTTGCCGCTGGGCTCGTCACTCGATGCGGCCCAGGGGATCTTCTACTGGCAGCCGGCGGCGGGCTTCCTCGGTGCACATGACCTCGAGTTCGTCTCGGGCGATGGCACCACCGTGCGCGTGCGCGCAATCGTCGGCACCTCGGTGCAGGCGGTGATCGACACGCCGCAGCCGGGTCCGGTGTCCGGGTCATTCCTGATTGCTGGATGGGCAATCGAGGAAGCCGCAGCGACCGGAACGGGCATCGACACGGTCCATGTGTGGGCGTATCCCGCCTCTGGCGGCGCTCCGATCTTCCTCGGCGTCGCGGAGTATGGCGACGCCAGACCCGACATCGGCGCGGTGTTTGGCACTGCGTTCGAGCGATCGTCGTTCAGCCTGAACGCGAATCTCCCACCGGGCACTTACGACGTGGTGGTCTATCCGCATAGCGCGGTGGTGGGCGACTTCCATGGCGCGAAGGTTGTGCGCGTAAACGTGAAGTAGTCGTTGATGGTCGACACCGGCGAGTTTCTCCACGCATGGAGAGGCTCGCCGGGTCAACCTCGGTAACTGTGATTGCTCGCGACGAGTTAGCGCGACCTCCGCCAGGCTGAACGTCCCCCTCCGCCGCTGATTTCTACCTCCAGATCGTCGTCTCCCTACCAGTAGCCGTCACGGATGATTTCCGTGGCCCGCATTACATCCGTCGTGCTTGGATCTGCCGGTTCTCGTGAACCGCAAGGGCCAGCGCGCCCGCGCCGGCGAGCAGTCCGAACAGCACGATGACGCCAGACGCCCATCGCGGCACGCCGGCCAACGTTGCCTTGAACCACCAGAGAGCCGGCACGTTGAGCAGCACGCTTGTGCGCAACATCTCCCGCGGTTCGTTGGGATTGAATCGGTCGCTCGTGCCACGCGCACCCAGGCGCGACGCCGCGCGCGCTGAGAAACGATCGAGGTCGCCGAGATTCGCCATGACCTCGCGCGCCAGCCGCGGTTGTTGCAGCAGCGGCGAGGCGGCGATCGACCAGAGCCGTTGTTCGTTCGTCCATCCTGCCGCTGCGGCCGAAGCCTGGGAGCGCTCGTACGGGGCTATCAGTAGAAGGATGTCGGCCGCGAGCAGTGCCACGAAGGTTCTTCGCAGCAGCCGATGGACAGCACCGGATTCCGCCGCCCACGCGGCAGGGAGGAGCAGGCCAAGTGCCACCGGCGCGAACCACAGCAGGCCGGCGCCCGGAGACACGAGAATCCCGATCCAGCCGCTAAACGGCCAGGCCACAAACATGGCTTCGGGGTATCCGGTTGTCCACGGCGCGCCGAATCGGAACGTGTTGAAGGCGCCGATGATGATCGCCGCAACAGCAATGGGAATCGCAAAGGCGAGCAAGGCCA
>JALDXK010000635.1:0-3861 GCA_032155105.1 Acidobacteriota bacterium | reverse complement strand
CTCCAGCTCCTGCGCCTTCTCCGGCGAAAGGGGCACGTTGTGCGTGTGCGCGCCCACCGGGCACCCGGCGTGGTCCGCCGCCTCCGTGTAGAAGACGCCGCCCTCCGCGGCCAGCTTCCAGTAGCTGCAGCCCGCGGGCGCGCTGCTCATCTTTCGCGCCGCGGACAAGTCCGCCGCCGAGAATTTCGCGAAGGCCGATCCCTACGTGAAGGAGGGCCTCGTCACAGCCTGGAAGGTCCGGCCGTGGACCGTCGTCGTCGGCCAGGACCCGTCGGAAACCCCTCCCGGAGTTCCGACCTAACAACCAGGCGGGACTCAAGTCCCGCCTCTACATGTGAATTAGCGGCTCGGCCGCTTCAGCAACTCCTCGAGCGTGTGGACGTCGCCGTTCTTGATGACGGTCCGCACCTTCCGCGCGTTGCGGACGTCGGCGAGCGGATCGTCGCTGACGATCACGAGGTCCGCGAGCTTCCCCGCCTCAATCGATCCCAGGTTGGCCGACTCGCCAAGCGCCTCGGCGGCGCGCGTGGTCGCGGTTTGCAGCACCTGGAACGGCGTCAACCCGGCTTGCGCGAACAGCTCGAGCTCGGTGTGAAACGACAGCGCGTACGGAAAGATCGGTGAATCCGTGCCGGCGATCACCACGCCCCCGCCTTGCACGACGCGGCGGGTGGTGTCGCCGAGTGGACGTAGGGCCAGGGCCATCGCGTCGACGTTGCCCGGCGCGATCGCCTTCACCTGCCGCTCGACACCGCTCACCACCGCCTCTGGAAACAGCGTCCGGAACCGCACCTCACTCAACGGCGATGGATCGCGCGCCAGCTGCAGCGGGAACGCACCGCCGGTGATGCCGATCGTCGGCGTCAGCGTCATCTTCGACGCGGTGAGGAGGTCGATCACGTCCTGGTAGCTGCGATTGAGCGCGGTCACCTTCGGCGAGTAGCCGCGGCGACTCGTGCCGCGGATGTGCTCCACGCCATCGGCGCCCGACGCAATCGCGGGATAGATCTCGTGAGACGTCACGGGCATCCCGTTGGCGTGCGCAAACTCGATCACGCGCTTCTGGAGTCGATCGTCGAGCCGCACGTAGGTCTTCACCATGTCGTAGCCGAGCTGCAGCGTCTTCTGCAGCTCCAGCGGGAGCTGCCGATCGCCGGCCAACCCGACGCCGCCCGAATAAAAGATGCGCGCGCCGTCGAACGGTCCCCCGGTCGCAAAGACGCGCGGGCCGATGCGGACGCCCGATCCAATCGCCTCCCGATCCTCCAGGGCGTCGTAGGCATTCGCCGCGGGATTGCGCACCGAGGTGATGCCGTAGGCCAGCCAGATGCGGCCCAGCACCTCGCCGAACTCCTTGCCGAGATGCGTGTGCATCTCGATCAGCCCGGGCATCACCACCTCATTGCTCGCGTCGACGAGGCGGCCGGAGTGGAGATCGGCGCGATGCTCGACCACCTGCTCGATGCGGTGGCCGCGAATGACGATGTCGACGTTGGACCGCAGCGTCGCGGAGTTGCCGTCGAACACGCGTCCCGCATGCACCACGGTGCGCCCGTCAGGAATCGACGGCCGCCACGTCAGGTTGACCGGCACGTCGGTGACCCGGCCGTCGCTGACGTCGACGAGCTTCAACCCCATCGGCGTCTGGTACAGCAGGCGCCGCGAATCGGCCGCCCACGACGGCGAATCGGCGATCTCCGTCGACACCGCGCGCGGCGCGCCGGTGACCTCGCCGGTCGGCGTCGTCGGCATCACGTGCATCAGGCCGTCCATCACGAACGCCATCTTCGATCCGTCGCGCGACCAGACCGGGCCGTCCTGCTCGCGCATCCCGATCGATCGATGCTCGACGGCCGTGACCCGGCGCACCGGGGCGCCGGTGGTCGAGACCATCAGGACCTGGTTGGTGCCCTCGCGGAAGCGGGTCGAGTACGGCTGCAGCGCGGTGATGGCGATCAGGCCTTCGGGCGCCCACGTCGGCCGGCCCGGATCGCGAATCGGTGGATGCACCGGCTGGCTGCGGCCGGTGATGGCGATGGCGCCGTCACGGGTGATGTACGCGATCTCGTTGCCGCGCGGCGCCCACGCCGCCTTGGTCGCATGCGGCGCCAGCTTCTGCTCCGCGTCGCCGTTCAGGTGATGCACCCACAAGTCCATGGTGCCGTCGCGATCCGAGGAGAACGCGATCGACCGACCGTCCGGCGACCACGCGGGATGCATTTCGACGAACCGATCGTTGGTGACGCGGCGAGCCGTGCCGCCGATCGGCATGAGCCACAGGTCGCCGAGCGCGACGAACACCACCTGCGCACCGTCCGGAGAGAGGACCGGCGACATGATGCCGCGCACGGGACGCTCGCGCCGCGAGTCGAAGTCGCGCACCGCTCGTTTGTACGGTGTGCGGGTGAACGACACCGTCGCGGTGAACTCGATCGGCGTCGCCGGCCCGCCTCGGATCGAACGCTTCTTGATCTTCCCGTCGGCGGTGTAAATCACGTCCGCCGGCGACGTCCACTGCGCCCGGAATGGGAACACATCTTCGCCGTCGGTCACCGTGCGCCCGTCCACGACCAGGCGGCTCTGGTTCGCGGCGATCACGTTGTAGATCACCTTCGAGCCGTCCGGACTCCAGGACGGGGCGTTCACCGAACCGGTGGCCGGCGCCAGCGACGCCTCGACGCCGCTGCCCGCATCGACGGTCCACACGCCGCGGCGATCGTCGCGCTCCGACACGAACGCAATCGTCGCGTTGACCGGCGAATAGGCCGGCGCGAAGTCGTTCGCGGCATTGCGCGTCAACTGCCGCACCGCGCCGCTTGCCACCTCGGTGTCCCAGATGTCGTAGTTGCCGGATCGATCGGATGAAAAGGCAATGCGGGCGCCGTCGCGCGACCACGACGGCTCGCGATGATCGAACGGACCGCTGGTCAGGGCCCGAACGCTGCTGCCGTCGGCATTCATGACGTAGATGTGCCACACACCGTTCTCGTAGCCCTGGAACGCGACGCGACGATTGTCTGGCGCCCACACCGGCTGCCGGGCATCGAGGTACTCGTCGGTGATGCGTGTGGCCGCGCCGCCAGACGCCGGGAGCGTCCACAGGCTGCCCTGCACGTCGACGAGCAGCGTGCGGCCGTCGGGCGACAGCGCGGCCGCCATCGACGTGCCTTCACGAAAGGTCACCGAGATCTGCTGTTGCGCGGGAACGGCTTGCACCACCAGTGCGAGGGCGCATGCGGCGAGGAGCGCGGAGGATCTCATCACGCCGGCGAAAATACCACTATTGCTGCAGGCGCGCCGAGATCGTCTTTGCGATCACCTCGCCGTGGAACCGGCCGTTCTCGATGAACACCGTGCCGGTCCGCTTGCCGGCCAGCTGTCCGCCCGCCACGAACAGGCTGGGCACGTTCGTTTCGTAGGTATCGACGTGGTAGCGCGGCGACAACGTCTCTGGATTGATCTCGACGCCGATCTGCCGCATGAACTCCGCATCGGCGCGATAGCCGGTCAGCAGCAACACCGCTTCGGCCGGCAACCGCACGCCGCTGTCGAGCACCACGTCGGTCGACGTAATCTCCGCGACCTGGGCGTTGAAGTGCGCGGCAATCGATCCTTCCTTGACGCGGTTCTCGAGGTCCGGCTTCACCCAGTACTTGATCGAGTCGCCGAATCCCGCACCGCGGTGGACCATCGTCACGTGCGCACCGGTGCGAAACAGCTCGAGCGCCGCCTCGGCCGCGGAGTTTTTCCCGCCGACGATCACCACGCGCTGTCGATAGTAGGGATGCGCTTCCTTGTAGAAATGACTGACGTGCGGCAGGTCTTCGCCGGGCACGTTCAACATATTGGGCATGCCGTAAT
>JALDXK010000634.1:0-3884 GCA_032155105.1 Acidobacteriota bacterium | reverse complement strand
CAGGAGCACGCCCACGAGTTCTACAAGGACTGGACCGGCGCGGGCTTCCCGCGCGTCCTGCTGGTGGAGATCCAGCACGCCAACCCGTACTACGACGACTCCTATGCGGTGAACTCGGCCAACCTCGGTCCCTACGGCGACGCGATCACTCACGAGCTGATCCCGTACCTCGAGCGGAAATACCGCGGACTTGGCGCGGGCTGGGCCCGCTTCATGTACGGCGGCTCCACCGGTGGCTGGGAGGCGATGGGCGCACAGGTGATGTATCCGGACGAGTTCAACGGCGCCTACATCGCGTGCCCCGATCCGATTGACTTCCGCGCGTTCACGGTGGTCGACATCTACAAAGACAAGAACGCCTACTGGCTCGACGACACGTGGAAGAAGACGCCGCGGCCCGGCCTCCGCAACTACCTCGGGCACGTCAGCTCGACGATGGCGGAGCTGAACCAGTTGGAGCTGGTGCTCGGCACGAAGACGCGTTCGGGCCAGCAATGGGATGTGTGGGAGGCGGTGTTCTCGCCGGTGGGCCCGGACGGTTACCCCGCCCGCATCTGGGACAAGCGCACCGGCGTGATCGACAAGAAGGTCGCCGAGTACTGGCGCGAGAACTTCGACCTGATGCACATCATCCGCCGCGACTGGAACAAGGGCCTTGGCAAGAAGCTCGAAGGCAAGTTGAACATCTACGTCGGCGACATGGACAACTACTACTTGAACAACGCCGTGTATCTCGCCGAGGAGTTCCTCGAGACGACGAAGGATCCGTATTACAACGGCGAGGTGACCTACGGCGATCGCGCCGAGCATTGCTGGAACGGCGATCACACGCGGCCCAACGCGCTCTCGCGGCTGCGCTATCACCAGATGTTCATTCCGAAGGGCGTCGAGCGGATCCTGAAGACCGCTCCGCCCGGCGCAGATCTCAAGAGCTGGAGATACTGATGGCGATTACGCTGACGGTCAACGGACAGCCACGCACGCTCGATATCGATCCCGACACGCCGCTGCTGTGGGCGATTCGTGACACCCTCGGCCTCACCGGCACCAAGTTCGGTTGCGGCATGGCGCAGTGCGGCGCCTGCACGGTGCACGTCAACGGCAAGGCCGAACGGTCGTGCGTGATGCCGGTGGCGTCGGTGGACGGCGCCGCGGTGACCACCATCGAAGGCCTCGCCGGCGGCGGCGCGCTCACGCCGGTTCAACAAGCGTGGCTCGACCTCCAGGTGCCGCAGTGCGGCTACTGCCAGTCGGGAATGATCATGGCGGTGTCGGCGCTGCTCGCCGAGAAACCCCACGCGACGGACACAGACATCGACAGCACGATCACCAACATCTGCCGCTGCGGCACGTTCGCGCGAATCCGCAAGGCGATCCATGGGCTCACCGCAACTGAAGGAGGAGGCGCGTAATGGGCGCCGCCTTCGCCAAGGCTTCGGCGCCCAGGAAATGGACACGACGCGCTTTCATCGGCACCGGCGCCCTGGTGGGCGGCGGGTTCGTGCTCGGCGTCACCGGTGCGGCGCTCGCCCCCAGCCGCCATAGCGTCCGTTCCGACGACGCGGAAGCGATCGGCGAACTGAACACGTGGATCCTGGTGACGCCAGACAACATCGTCACCGTGCTCGTGCCCCACTGCGAGATGGGCCAGGGTGCGCAGACCGCGCTGGCGATGATGGCGGCGGAAGAAATGGACGCCGACTGGAACCTCGTGCGCATCAAGGAAGCACCGGCGCTCGATGCCTATGCCAACGCCTACGTCGGCCGGGCGCTCATCGACATTCCGGGACCGCTGACGCGCGGCTTCGACTACGGCACGTATCGGCTGGCGCGCATGGCGGGCGGGCAGTTTACTGGCGGCTCCTTCTCGGTGCGCAGCACCGGGCAATACGGTATGCGCGTCGCCGGCGCGGCCGCGCGCGAGATGCTGGTCGCCGCGGCAGCGGCGCACTTCGGCGCGCGCGCCTCGGAGTGCACGGTCGCAAACTCGCGCGTCACGCACACGGCCTCGGGCCGATCGGCAAGTTTCGGCGAGCTCGCGAAAGCCGCCACGCAGCAATCCGTGCCGTCGCACCCAGCGCTCAAGGATCCCAACACCTACACGCTCCGGCGCACGTCGCGCCAGCGCCTCGATCTGCGATCGAAAGTCGACGGCAGCGCCATCTACGGCATCGACTTCACGATGCCAGGCATGTTGCACGCGGCGGTCGACATCGCACCGGTCTTTGGCGGCAAGCTGGTCTCCGTCGATACGGCGCCCGCGGAGAAGATGCCGGGCGTCAAGAAAGTCGTGCAGCTCGAAGACGCCGTCGCCGTGGTCGCGGATACGTACTGGCAGGCACGCAACGGCCTGGCCGCACTGAAGCCGCAGTTCGACGATGCCGGCCACGGGGGCGTGTCGAGCGCGACGATCTTCGCGGCGTTCGACACGGCGCTCGGCGCCGCGCCGACCATGCCGTCCGGCGCGGCCAAAGTCGTGACCGCCGACTACCGCGTGCCGTTCCTCCCGCACGCGACGATGGAGCCGATGGCCTGCACGGCGCGCGTGATCGGCGATCGCGCGGAGGTCTGGGCCGGCACGCAGGATCCGCTCAACGCGCGATCGACCGCAGCGAAGGCGCTGGATCTCAGTGCCGAGCAGGTGCAGTACACCAACCTGGCGCTCGGCGGCGGCTTCGGCCGCAAGCTCCCCGGCTACCACGATTTCGTCGGCATGAGCGCGCGCATCGCGAAGGCCATGTCGCCCGCGCCGGTAAAGATGATCTGGAGTCGCGAGACCGACATGCAGCACGGCTACTACCGGCCCGCCGCCATGGCGCGTTTCGCCGGCGCTATCGATGCCGGCGGCGCGCCGCTGGCGGTGTCGTGCCTGTACGCCGGCGGCGGCGACGGCGAGTCGACGTTCATGCCCTACGCGATTCCCGAGAAGGATGCGGCGGCACGCGATGCGAAGCACCACGTCAGGACGGGTCCGTGGCGCTCGGTCCTCAACTCACAACACGGCTTCTTCAAGGAAGCGTTCATCGACGAACTCGCACAGGCCGCCGGGACAGATCCGTTCGCGTTCAGGCGCGCCCTGATGACCGGGCACCCGCGCTTCAAGGCCGTGCTCGAACGCGTGGCCGCGATGGCACGGTGGGGCTCGCCGCTGCCGCACGGTGAAGGCCGTGGCATCGCCATCACCGAAAGTTTTGGTTCGATCGTCGGCGAAGTCGCCCACGTGTCGGTGTCGCCCGAGGGCGCGCTGAAGGTGAAGGCGGTGTACGCGGCCGTCGATTGCGGCGACGTCGTGAATCCCGACACCGCCACCGCGCAAGTCGAGGGCGGCATCATGTTCGGGCTGGCCGCGGCGTGGCTGGGTGCGGTGACCATCGCCGAGGGCAAGGTCGTGGAGAGCAACTTCCACGATTTCCGTACGCTCGCGCTCATCGACGCGCCGACGATCCAGGTCGAGTTCGTCCGCTCGGATGCGCACCTGGGCGGGCTCGGTGAACCGGCGGTGCCGCCCGTTGCGGCCGCGGTGACCAATGCGATCTTCGCCGCCACCGGCGTGCGCGTGCGATCGCTGCCGATCAAGGACACACCCTTGAGGGCTTGGGACTTGGGACTTGGGACTTGCTGATTGCTGATGCTGATTGCTGATGCTGATTGCTGATTGCCGATTGCCGATTGCTGAGTATCTCTGCTGAGCCAGACTGTATGCTCAGCCGTGGCGCGGCGCACGTTGCTCATCGGCTGCCGCTCGACCGCGCCAGGCAGGAGATCGAACAAGGCATTGCGTCGGTGACCGCGGCGCTGGCCGACGGCACCGCACCCGCGCCGTTCCTGCGCATTCCCGGCCTGCGCGTCAACGACGGGATCGAGGCGTTCGCAGCTTCCAAGGG
>JALDXK010000633.1:0-3888 GCA_032155105.1 Acidobacteriota bacterium | reverse complement strand
CATCATGTCCAATTGCGTGATCAACCTGTCGACCGACAAGCCTGCGGTGTTTCGGGAGGCGTTCCGTGTGCTCGCGCCTGGCGGCCGCCTGGCCATCGCGGACATCGTTGCCACGCGCGAGATTCCGGACGCCGTCCGCAACGACCTCAAGGCCTATGCCGGCTGCGTGTCAGGTGCGGCACTGGTGGCAGACGTTGAAGCGCTGCTCTACGCGACCGGATTCACGGACGTGAGCATTGAGTTCAACGGCAACAGTGCGTCGCTCGTTGAGGGATGGTCTCCAGGAGCCGGAAGCCTAGTCGTATCCGCACTGATTCGTGCGACGAAGCCGCCGGTTAGCGACGCCGCAATGGGATGATCGTTGGCTGACGCGTGTCGTCACCGCGACACGCGTCGGCAGACCGCAGGTGAAAGTCCGAGACACCGCCGCGAACGTCGACGTCGATTTCGCAGCAGCGCACCAGCATCTGTCGCAGTTGTTCCCGGCCTCGCTGAACCCGGGACTTCATGCCGGACAACGAAATGCCGGCCTGCTTCGCGGCTTCAGCCTGGGTCAGACCCTGGATGGATGTCAGTTCAATCGCCGTCCGGTAGGGTTCGGACAGGCGTCTGATCATCGGTGTCAGACACGGCGCCAGTTCCTCCTCCGAGTCGCGCACTGCAGCCGTGTCCGTGTCGGCCGGCAGATCGACCTCCAACGGATCCGTGCGCCCATCCTTCCGTTGCCGCGCACGCAGCGAGTCCCGGAGGGCATTGCGCGCGATTTGAAACAGCCACGCCTCGGGGCGCTCGGTGGAACGCAGGCTATCGAGATGCTTGACGACCCGAAGAAACACGTCCTGAAGAAGGTCGTCGGCTTCGACGCCCGCAGGGACACGTCGGGCGAGGAACGCCCGCAGCGGCGGCGCAAAGGCGTTCCACAGCGCCTGCGGGTCGCTTGAGTCCGGGAACGCGACCTGTTCCGGCGCCGGCTCCGATGGGTCCTGTGCCATACCTTCGATCACCTTATACCTCCCTGTCTTCTGTACAAAGACGCCGGTGCTGGGGAATGGACGCAAACCGGGAGGCTCGGGCCGGTTGATGCGTCCAGCGTCGAGCAGCGTCGTCTTCGAAGGTGTGCTGCCCGACGGCAGCCAAAACCTTGGAGGTCCAGCTATGAGAGTCCGAATGGCTTTGCTAATCACGACGCTCTTGGGTGTGAGCTTGGTGGCGTTTGCACCCTCACCGATCGACGGATCTGGTCCGACGCGGCCGGGTGCCGGCGAGCCCACGCTCAATGAGGTGCGACGTGTGACGGACCAGTTCCGTGATGTCAATGCGGCGCTCGCAGATGGATACCTCCGTGATCCATTCAACATGTGCGAGACGGCCGAGATGATGGGCAAGCCGGCGGCGCTCGGTGCGATGGGTATTCATTTCTTCAGGTCTGATCTGCTGGGCATCACCGCACCGCCGTCGCCGCGAGTCAGCGGCTCCGGCATGCATACGGACTTTCGCAAACCCAGCATCCTGATCTACGAGCCGCAGGCTGATGGCTCGCTCGAGCTCGTGGCCGTCGAAAATCTGGTGTTCGCCGAGGCCTGGCGCGCCGCGGGTCACACGGAGAGGCCGTCATTCCATGGCGTGCCGTACGACGCCATGGCGGATGACCCGAACACGTCGCTCGACGAAGCGCACATGTTCGCGCCGCATTTTGATCGACACGTCTGGATCTACCGCGAGAATCCGAACGGTGTGTTCGCGCCTCTGAACCCAAGGGTTACGTGCGCGAATCATCGCTCGACGGATTCCACACATGCTGGACACACCAAGCCGTGACGGTCTTGGGCGTCGTTGCCGGGCCGATCGATGTTGCGTGATTGGACGCGCTTCTTCGATCGGCTTCAGCACTAATCGTCACTCGCGAGGTTGTCCAAGGACTGCGGACTCGTCACGGGTGGCAAGAACATGGCGCCGATTCCCGCAGCGCCCGCGAGCGCAACGGCTCCCCACAGTGCGGCAGTGATGCCACCGAGTTGATACAGAAGTCCAGACAGCAGCGTGCCGAGCAACCGGCCGGCAGCATTCGCCATGTAGTAGAACCCGACGCTCAGGGAAACCTTGTCGGCATCGGAGTAAGCCAGAACCAAGTAGGAGTGAACGCTGGAGTTCAAGGCGAAGACCACGCCGAAGAGTGCTAAGCCGGCCAGCATCACCTTGGCAGGCGCGAGGCCAGTCTCAAAGCCGAGCGGAATCAACGCGGTCACCACCGCCAGAGCGATTCCGAGGACAGCGGCGGCGTGCGGTCCCGGCGCTCGACGGCCGGATAGCCGGCGCATCAGCGTTGGCGCCGCTCCCTGGATCGCGCCATAGCCAATGACCCACAGCGCCAGGAATGCTCCAACCTGCGTGAAACTCCAACCCAGCACGGAAGCCAGGAAGATCGGGACGCTGACCACGAACCAGGCGTCGCGAGAGGCAAACAGCGCGAGTCGTGCAGCCGACAGCCGGTTGATAGCGGAGGAATTAGATAGCAAGCCTGCGAATGGCGGCTTGGTCTTGGCTTGGCCGATTGAGCCCGGTAGGAACACCATCACCAGCGCCAAGATGATGAATACGGCCGCTGACATTGATAGCAGCGCGCCGCGAAATCCTAGCTGCGAAAGCAATAGCGCGCCGACGAAGAACCCTGCGCCCTTGAGGGCGTTCTTGGAGCCTGTGAGTAGCGCCACCCACTTGAACAATCCTGATTCATCGCCCTTCGGAACGAGGACCTTCACGGCACTCTTCGCGCTCATCTTCGTCAGGTCTTTCGCGATACCCGACAGAGCCTGACAGCCCATCACGTAGGCCACCGAGAGTTGAAGACCCCAGTCTCGATTCAACATCGCGAGCATCGCCAGAGCAACGACCTGCAGCGCTAGACCAAGGACAAGGGTCAGCCGCAGACCAGTGCGCGCCGCCAGCCAGCCACCAACCAGATTGGTGACGATGCCGAAGAACTCATACAGCAGGAACAGGAAGGCGAGCTGGACCGGCGAATAGCCCAGTTCGTGAAAGTGCAACAGGACCAAGGAACGCAACGCGCCATCGGTGACCGTGAAGGCCCAGTAGGCGGCCGTGACGATGGCGTAGTGGCGCAGACCGATCATGGTGCGATGGCGCGGCCGACGCGTTCAGCGAGCTCGATCATTCGGTTCACATACCCGATCTCGTTGTCGTACCACGCCATCACCTTGACGGACGTCTGATCGACGACCATGGTCAACGGCGCATCGACAATGGCCGAGCGCGGATCATCCTTGAAGTCGACGGACACCAACGGTCGTTCCTCGTATCCGAGAATCCCTTTCAGCGGCGGCGTCTCGGATGCCAGCTTGAACGCCGCATTCACCTCGTCGACCGTCGTCGCGCGGTTCACCTCGAAGACGCAATCGGTGAGCGACGCGTTGAGCAGCGGGACGCGAACCGCAATACCCGTCAGCTTGCCCAGCAGCTCGGGGTAGATCAAGCCAATCGCCGTCGCCGATCCGGTACTTGTGGGAATCAGCGAGACGCCGGCCGCCCGCGCGCGTCGAAGATCCTTGTGCGGCGCGTCGACCACGACCTGCGTGTTCGTCGCGTCGTGGATCGTCGTGATGACTCCGTGCTTGATTCCGATCGCTTCGTGGACAACCTTGACGACGGGCGCGAGGCAGTTCGTCGTGCACGACGCTGCGGTCAGGAGCCAATGGCGAGCCGGGTCGTACCAGTGGTCATTCACGCCGACCACCACGTTCAACGCCTCGTCCTCCTTGACCGGTGCAGCAACAATCACCACCTTCACTCCAGCGCGGCGATATTGCTCGAGCTTTTCAACTGTTCTGAACTTGCCGCTGCATTCCAGTACCACATCCACACCTTGGCCGG
>JALDXK010000632.1:0-3892 GCA_032155105.1 Acidobacteriota bacterium | reverse complement strand
TGCTGTCGATGCTGACGACCTTGATGGACATCTCGGAAGCCGAGACCGGCACCATGAAGCTCAACATGTCGCAGGTCGATCTGGCGAAGCTGGCCAACGAGGTCCGCGACCTCTACGAAGACACGGCCGACGCCGCGGGTGTCTCGCTCAACGAGCATGTGCCGGCGGATCTGGTCGTCGCCGCGGATCGCGATCGGCTGCGGCAGGCGCTCGCCAACCTGGTGGACAACGCGCTCAAGTACACGCCTCGGGGCGGTCGCGTGGACGTGGATGCCTCCGCGGCGGGGAATTCCGTGGAGATTCGCGTGCAAGACAATGGTCCTGGCATTTCAGATCAGGATCTTCCGCGCGTCTTCGACCGTCTCTACCGTGGTGATGAGAGCCGTGCGACAAAAGGCCTGGGGCTAGGGCTGAGCCTGGTGCGCGCCTACGTCGAAGCGCACGGCGGCACGGTCAGCGTACGTAGCTCTCCCGGCAGAGGATCCACGTTCATCATCAGGCTGCCGAACCTTACACGCTTGTAATCCTCGCGTAACGCTCCTGAAAGCCGCTCCAGCGTCTTAGAAGACATGGAGGAACGTGTAATGACCCCGAATTCTGTGACGAACCCCCAAGCGCGCCGTGGCCGGCTGAGTGGCTGGCGGGCGAAGGCGGGGGCTTTAGTGCTTGGCCTGGGCCTCGCCTCCGCCGGCGCGTATGCCGGCTTCCCGGAGGCTCCCATGGTCGAAGCGTCGGTTGCACCTCCCGTAACGGTGGCGCCCGCGCAAGCTGGCCGGGTCGTCACGCAGGGATTTGCGGACGTCGTTTCGAAAGTGACCCCAGGCGTCGTGACCATTCGAACTGAACGCACCGCGTCGCCGCAAATGACGCAGCTGCCTCAGTTCCCCGAGGGGTTCCCCTTCGGTGATCTCTTCGGCCAGCGCGTCCCGCGGGGCGGCCGGCAGATGCCCGCGCCCATGCAGCGCGGCCTCGGTTCGGGCGTGATCGTCACCGCTGACGGTTACATCCTGACCAATCATCACGTGATCGACGACGCCGCGAAGATCCAGGTCGAGCTGTCGGATCGCCGCGTGCTCGACGCGAAGTTGATCGGTTCCGATCCGCCGAGCGACCTCGCGGTGATCAAGATCGACGGCGGCAACCTGCCAGTCGTGCCCATCGGCGATTCGAACGCAATGCGCGTGGGCGATCTCGTGCTCGCAGTCGGCAACCCGCTCGGCGTGGGCCAGACGGTGACGATGGGAATCGTCAGCGCGAAGGGCCGCGCAACGGGCCTCGGCAACGGAAGCTATGAAGACTTCCTGCAGACCGATGCGCCGATCAACCAGGGCAACTCCGGCGGCGCGCTCGTGAACACCGCGGGCGAGCTGGTCGGCATCAACTCGCAGATCATGTCGCCCTCGGGCGGCAACATCGGCATCGGCTTCGCGGTGCCGTCGAACATGGCGAAGAACGTCATGGACCAGCTCGTGGTGAACGGGCGCGTCAATCGCGGCCTGCTCGGCGTGACCGTGCAGGGTGTGACGGGCGATCTCGCGGCGGGCCTCGGTCTCAACAAGGCAGAAGGCGCGCTGGTGAGCGACGTGACGCCGAACGGAGCGGCCGCGAAGGCGGGCATCAAGCAGGGTGACGTGATCCTGGGCTACCAGGGCCGGCCGGTGGTCGACACCAACGCGTTCCGCAACGAGATTGCGGCGACCAAGCCGGGCACCACGGTCACGCTGCAGGTGCTGCGCGACGGCAAGACCAGCGACATGAAGGCGACGCTCGAAGAGATGGCGGCGGCCCGCGACGGGAACCGTTTGCCGAACGGCGAAGGCGAGGGCTCGGGCAAGTACGGCATGGCGGTGGAACCGCTGACGCCGGAACTGGCGGCGCGCCTCGAACTCGACCGCACTACCAAGGGCGTCGTGATCACCAACGTCGACCCGTCCGGCCCGGCGGCATCAGCCGGCCTCCGGGAGGGCGACGTGATTCAACAGGTCAACGGCAAGACTGTCAGCGATGCGGGCGACGTGCGCGACGCGCTGAACGCGACGACGGGCAAGCCGTCGGTGCTGTTGATCACCCGCGGCGACGCGACGATCTTCGTCCCGCTCCGCGCGAAGTAAAAAGGAACCTGCTTCACTTTTCGCTTCCGCTTACGGATCGCGTAAAAATGAAGCAGGTTCACTTTTGCGCTTAGACAAGCATCTCAAGGCGACGCACCAGGAGCTCTCCTGGCGACAAGTTCGCGAAGCCATTGAAAAAGGACAAGTTACGGTCGATGGCCGGGTCCAGAGGGATACCGGCCTCGACGTCGTTTCGGGCGCGGACGTCGAGCTGAACCTCAATCGCCCGGCCCAGTCGCGCGCCCGCGCCGACTTCGACATCCTCCACGAGGACGATCACATCATCGTGCTCAACAAGCCCGCAGGCTTGCTGTCCATTCCGTCGAATCCGGAAGCCGGCTCCTCCGAAGACACGGTCCTGAAACGCGTTCGGGAATACGTGGCCTTCAAGCGCGGTCACAAGAGCTACGTCGGCATGCTCCATCGTCTCGATCGCGACACGTCGGGATCGATCGCGGTGGCCTTGTCGAAGGAGGCACACGCCGCCGGGCGTGAGCTGTTCAAGGAGCACCGGTTCGAACGTCATTACCTCGCGCTCGTGCAGGGCATTCCCGATCCACCGAGCGGCACCATCGAGGCCCGCATTTCGTCGGGGTATCGCGATGGGCGCCGCAAACTGGTTGACGAACACCAGTCAGGCCTCGATGCGGCCACCGACTATCGTGTGCGCGAACGCCTGAACGGCGCAGCCCTGCTCGAACTGCGCCTGCACACGGGACGGCAACATCAAATCCGATTGCACCTCGAGAAAATCGGACACCCGTTGATCGGCGAGCGCGTGTACGCGGACCCTGATGCCGCCTCCGCTCGTGAGTCCGCCTTCGCCAAGGCTACGGCGAGACAAGCGTCTGTCTCTGCAAAAAGAAATATGCTTCACGCTTGGACGCTGGCGTTTCCGCATCCGTTGACGGGCGTTGGCATCGCGGTGGAAGCTCCGCTCCCCGCCGATTTCTTGAAGGTGATGAAGAGGCTATGATGCGTGCCATGAGATTACTCCTCGTAGGAACGACGCTCGCCGTAGTGCTGGCGGCCACCGTCACGATCTCGTCTCAATCCAAACCGGCTCCGAAATTCTCCGTCGTCGAGGCGTCGATTCAGGACATGCAGAAGGCGATGCGCGAGGGCCGCGTCACCTCGCGACAACTCGTCGAGCAGTACCTGATCAGGATCGCGCTGTACGAAGAGAAGCTGAACGCCACGCTGGCGGTGAACGCGAAGGCGCTCGACGAAGCCGACCGCCTCGATGCCGAGCGGCGCGCCGGCAAGGTGCGCGGGCCGCTGCACGGCATCCCGATCGCACTCAAGGACAACATCCACACCACCGACATGCCGACCACCGGCGGCGCGATCGCCTTTGAAGGACTGATGGTGCCGTACGACGCCACGCTGACGAAGAACCTCCGCGACGCCGGCGCGATCATCATCGCCAAGACCACGCTGACGGAGCTGGCGAACTTCGTGGCCAACGGCATGCCGGGCAACTACAACGCGATTGCCGGCTACGCGCTGAACCCCTACGATCCGCGCCGCGATCCGCGCACGGCCACCGCCGACGGCCGGCCCGTGCTGAACACCGGCGGCTCCAGCTCAGGCGGAGGCACGGCCGCCAATTTCTGGGCCGCCAACGTCGGTACAGAGACGTCGGGATCGATCCTGAGCCCGGCCAACCAGAACATGCTCGCCGCCATCAAGCCAACCGTGGGCCGCATCAGCCGTTACGGGGTGATTCCGATCACCGCCGATCAGGACACGGCCGGGCCGATGGCGAAGACGGTCGCTGA
>JALDXK010000631.1:0-3894 GCA_032155105.1 Acidobacteriota bacterium | reverse complement strand
CCAGTGTCGGTCAAATAGAAATGATTCGAACTCCGTCGCGGCGGTTTGCGCCGCGCCGAGACCGATGCCGCCGATCGGCTCGCTTTGCACGCTGTCGCCGAAACTCGCAATCAGCGGCCGCGCCTTGCTAATCGCCTCGCGCACTTGCGGCAGCGACAACGACGCCTTGTGGCTCTCAGGCGAGTCCCACACCTCGGTGATCCACAGCGCATTTACATCGCGCGGATCCCTGGCCACGACATAACTCAGGCATCCCGGCATCCCGTCGCCACCGCTGCCGAGAATCAGGGCCGCCAACACATCGCGATTGCCCGGCGTCGCCACCATCTTGCCGATGAGTCCGTACATGCCGGTATCGTCTCACAACGGGCGGGTGCAACGGGTGCATCAGGTGCATCAGGTGCGCCATCAAGACTAAGATTCGCGCCCATGGAGTACACACGCCGTCAGTTCATCCAGTCCGTCGCGGCGGCGCCCATCGTGTATGGCGCGGCCCGCGTGCACGCGCAGTCGTCAAATCCGGACGTGGTCTACGGCGCAACGACCATTCCGATCGGCATCCGTTCGCGGCTGCTGCCGAACGTCAACGGCATCACCATGCACGCGCTCGAGGCGGGGCACGAGAGCCCGAACCGTCCCGCGGTGCTCCTCGTGCACGGCTTCCCGGAGCTCGCCTACAGCTGGCGCCACGTGATGTTGCCGATCGCGAAGGCGGGCTATCACATGTTCGCGCCCGACCTGCGCGGCTACGGGCGCAGCGGCGGCACCGACGTGAAATTCGACGATGACCTATCGCCGTTCTCGACGCTGAACCGCGTGCGCGACCTGCTGGCAGTCGTCGGCACGCTCGGCCATCGTGACGTTGCCGGCGTGATCGGACACGACTTCGGCTCACCGACAGCCGCGTGGTGCGCACTCGCGAGGCCTGACGTGTTCAAGTCCCTCGTGATGATGAGCGCACCCTCCGGTGGCGCTCCGGCATTTCCATCTCCCGCGCCTGCTAAACCTGACGCGTCCGCTGCACCCGTGCGCAGCCTCGACGAGGAATTGGCCGTGCTACCCGAGCCACGCAAGCACTATCAGACGTATTACACGACGCGCGAAGCGAATGAGAACATGTGGCATCCGCCGCAGGGCGTGCACGACTTCTTGCGCGCCTACTACCACATGAAGAGCGCCGACTGGGCGCCGAACAGGCCGTTCCCGCTCGCGAACAACTCGGCCGCGGAGATGGCGAAGCTGCCCCGCTACTACGTGATGGACCTGAACAAGGGCATGGCGGAAAGCGTGGCGAGCGAGATGCCGACAGCTGCCGACATCGCGCGATGCAAGTGGCTCACCGATGAGGAGCTCCGCGTCTACAGCGGCGAGTACGCGCGCACCGGTTTCCAGGGCGGCCTCCAGTCCTATCGCGTCGGCCGCGTGCCGCGGCTCTCGGCGGAACTGCAGCTGTTTGCGGGCCGGACGATCGACGTGCCCAGCCTGTTCCTGTCGGGCAAGAGCGACTGGGGCGTGTATCAACGTGCCGGCAGCCTGGATGGCATGAAGCGCGCCTGCACGAAGTTCGAAGGTGTGGAACTCGTCGACGGCGCGGGTCACTGGGTGCAGCAGGAGCAAGCCGCCCGGGTGGCCGAGCGGTTGATCGGCTTCCTGCGGCGATAAGGGCGGCGGGATGCGTCCGCGCTCGGCGCCACCTGCAACCTGGCCGGTAAACTGACGTCGTTGAGCGGTGCATGTCATGATGAGTGTTGAGCTATGTACTCATCGACAACACGTTCATTCGCCATCCTCATCATCGTGCTCTTGTGTGCAGAATCGAGCACTGCCGGCGCGCCGGACTGGGCTCGCGTGCTTCGACCGCTCGACGCGGAACTCGCGCAGACGCTCGCCCAGTTGCATGCGGTGTCGCCGGGCGCCCGGCATCTTGTCCATCGTCTCGAACGATCGGATCTGCTGATTCACATCGTCGCCATGGGCCCCGATCGCAACGCCAAGCTCACCGGCACCACGCGATTCGTGGTCACGACTGGCGGCCGGCGATTCCTGCGAATCACGATTGACGAGCGACTGCCCGCTGACCGGCGCGCGGCGGCGCTGGCCCACGAACTCCAGCACGCCGTTGAGGTCGCGAATGCGCCTGCCGTCGTCGATCACGAGAGCTTCGCGGCGCTCTACCGCGAGCACGGCTACGAATCGGGCGGCGACCCGCAGGCCACCAACTGTTTCGACACACCTGAGGCGGTACGCGTCGGCGCACGGGTGCTCGAGGAGTTCCGGGCGGCGGTAAGAAGTGGACGTCAGGAACGGCGCGCCGCCGTCTCGGCGAACGGCTCCAATTGAATCAGCGCGACTCCCTAACAGCTCAGAACCCGAGGGTGTAGACGAGCCGGAAGGAACGGCCGATCTCCGGAAGCACGTCCTTCAGGTAGTTCAGGTGATTGCGATACAGCGTGTCGGTGACGTTATCGAGACGAGCGGTGACGGTGTTGAGCACGCCGCCCTTGTTGAAGGCGTAGGACGCGAACAGCCGACCGAGCGCGTAACCCGGCGTCGGCGTTTCTTCACCAAACACGCGCTCCTGATCCGCCACCGAGGTCACGCTGCCGCCGACCTGGAACGCGTTTCGCTGCCAGGTCAGCCCTGCGGTGAGGCGCGCGGGAGGCATGCGCGGCAGCGATCCGCCGCCGTCGGCCAGCGATCCGCGCACGAGATCGAACGTCCCTTCCACGGTGAGGTTGCTCGTGAGCTTGACATCGCCGTGCACCTCGAAGCCGGCGAGCGTGGCGTCGCGGCCCACGAACTCGACGAACGGGAACTCGCCGTGATCGTGCTCGCCGTCGGCGTCCGCGTCGACGTTGAAGCGCTCGTCGAACTCGTCTTCGCGCTCGTGGAACTCTTCCTCGCTGATCGGATTGCGAAACACGTAGTTGCTGATGTTGTTGTAGAAGACCGTGACCTCGCCTTCGAACCGGCCGCCGCGGCCGCGCACCGACACGTCGAAGCCGACGCCGTTCTCTGACTCGAGGTCGGGATTGCCGATCTCGAAGGCCAGGTTGCCCGGATGCGGGCCGAAAAAGTACAGCTCTTCGAGCGCGGGATGCCGCGCCGCGCGCGCGAGGCTTGCGGCCACGACGAAGTTGTCGTTGGCCGCTTCCGGTTGAATCAACAGGCCCAGCGACGCCGACCACTCGGTGAAGTCGCGGTTCGGCAGCCCGCCTTCGGGGCGGAACTGCGCCGAATCAACACGGCCGCCAAGCTGCAGCGTCGCGTGCGGCCACTTCACCTCTTCGTAGAGGAACGCCGCAACGCCCCGCTGATCGACCGGCGGCGAGAGCGCTTCCGCGCCAATCGCGTTGAACTGCCGATCGAGCAGCCAGCCGCCGATGCTGCCCACCAGCTTCGCGAGCGGACGATGCGACAGCAACACTTCGGCCTCGACCGTGTTGTTGTGGAATGTGGTCCCGACTTCCTCGCCTTCCAGCTCAGAGTGTTCGTAGCGCCTGACGCCGAGCGTGGCGCGGTACGACTGCAGCCAGCCGCCGAGATCGGAGCCGCCGGCGCGCGCCGAGAACGAGTGCCGCTTCGGCGTCAGCGAGATGAGGCCATCTTCAACGACGGGAATCCCATACTTCATGTCGTCGTAGCCGTAACTCGCACCGGCGTAGGTGTGCTCGGCCGTCCATGATGCGCCGATCGTGCCGAGACCCATGCGCGACTGCGAGTTCGCCACTTCGCCTTCAGGCGTCGAGTAGAGTCCCGCGCGCCGTCCGGCACCGCCGACGTGCAAGGCGAACGTCCCGTTGCCGACATGCACGTCGCCGGCGCCACCGGCCTGTCCGCCGTTGCTGCCGAAATCCAGCGTGAACGTGCCGCTTGGCCGCGTGGTCCGCTCGG
>JALDXK010000630.1:0-3913 GCA_032155105.1 Acidobacteriota bacterium | reverse complement strand
GCCCCGAGATCGCGGCGTTACACGCGCGCGGCGTCACGCTCCACGCCAAACCCTGGACCGCGCGCAATGGCGAGCGTTTCCCGAAGCACGCGTTCACGATGCGCCTGAGCGAGGGCATCGTCGAATGTCCCGCGCAGCAGACGGCGCCCATTGTGCCTGGCCGCTCGACGGTGCAGTTTGCCGCCGACACGTGTCGGGCCTGCCCGCTGCGCGACGCCTGCACCACCGCCGCGGGGGGCCGCTCGATCGCGCTGCATCCACAGGAAGCCTTGCTGCAGGAACTGCGCACGAAGATGCACACGCCCGACGGGCGAGCCGACCTGCGGCACCGCACCACCGTGGAACACTCGCTCGCGCGCCTCGATCAGACCCAGGGGAAGAAGGCCCGCTATAAGGGCACGCGCAAGAACACGCTCGATGCCCGGCGGTGTGCGACCGTCGTCAATCTCCAGAGCCTTGCGCGCTTCGAGCGGGCCGCGTGAGTTTAGGTGTTCAGCTCTCTAGCGGAGCGTGACTAGAACACCGATGTCAGTTGGGCAACGAGCCGCCGAGGCGGGCCGGCGAAGAACACGGCACCAGCACCGGAGGTCACGTAACGACGGTTTGTAAGATTCTGCGCGACGAGACCGATGGTGAAACGGGAATCCGGAAGTTCGTACGAGGCCGATCCATCGAGGCGGGTGTAGCCCGGCGCCACGACCACGTTGTCGCGAGCCGTGAACCGATCAGCGACGTGGACCACGCCGCCAGCGACCATCAACGTCCTCAGTGGGCCTTGCGCAAGGCGATAGCGCATCCACACCTCTGCCTTGTGCCGGGGAGCATTCGGCAGGTCACGGCCGACAAACCCGCTCGGGTCGCGGGTAATCTCGCTGCTGGTCCACGCATAGCCACCGCGCAACCCCAGTCCACGCGTCACGCTGCCGAAGGCCTCGAGCTCCAAGCCGTGGCTCTCGCCCTCGCCGATCTGCCGGACGAATCCAAGCGCGTCGGTCTCCGGCACGTTCGTCCGCCGAATTCGAAAACCCGCGCCCGTCACACTGATCCGCCGATCGAGCAGATCGGCCTTGACTCCACCTTCGATGGAGTCGTGCTGCGCCGGCGTCAGCGCCCGGCCATCCTCGAGATACTGGCCGGGTGTGGGCGGCTCGAACCCTTGCGCGTACGTCGCATACAACGACAGCCATGGGCCGGGGAGAACCACGAGGCCCAGGCTCGGAGAGACCACGCTCTCCGTCGAGCGCGCCTCGCCAGTCGTGGCGACACGGTTCTCGGTGTCAAGGCGGCTCCAGCGCAAGGCCGGAACCACGATCACGCGTTCACTGAACCGGACCTGATCGACGGCGTACACACCCAGGCGTGAGACGTCGGATCGCGTCGGTCGGGACACCGGCTCCGGCTCACTCGGATACACCGGATTGAAGATGTCGAGCGGCGACGCGGCCCCGATACCGATATCACTGTCTTCCGTGCTCAAACCCGCTTCCACACCGGCCACGAGCCGATGGTTGACACGGCCGGTTCGAACGCTGGTCTCGACAAACGTGTCGGCATGGTATTCCTTCCAGGTACTGACTTGGTGATGTTGGTAGCGGATGGCGGTGCGGCCATCTGCCGCCAGCCCGGCCAGACCCTGGGCGTCGATGGCGCCGTCGACCTTGGTGTAGCGGCCGGCGACGTGCAGTGAGCTCCGTTCGCCCAGCGGGAGATCCAGACGCAGTCCTGGCGAGAGGTTACTTCCGGTCCAGACGGTGTCCGGCGAGTTGATGCTCAGGTCCCAAGGGAACGCCGAAAAGTCGCCGCGCTGTGCGTCGCCAGTCGCGGGCACCTGGTGCCAATAGTCGCGGCCGCGCTGGTCGTACCATTCGGTATCGAACACCAACGTGCCGCGAGCGCCGACGCCAATGGCGATCGTGGGCAGCAGGGTCAGGCGGCGCTCGTCGTTGTCGAACCCGCTCTCGAGCCATTCCGCCGCCGCGACGACGCGGTACCGGACGCGCCGGCTCGCCGTCAGCGGCCCGGTGAGATCGGCCGTCAGCCGACCGAACCCGGAGCTGCCGCCGCTCGCGCCGAACTCGTAGCGGGGAACCGGAAGCGGCTTCTTCAACACCATATTGATGAGGGCCCCGGGACTGCCGTCTCCATACAACACTGAGGCAGGTCCGCGAAGGTACTGGATGCGGTCGACTGCGACTGGTTCCCGAAGGCTCCACGAAAAGATTCGCAGCCCGTCTCGTCGGAGATCGTAGGCGCCGACTGGAAACCCGCGGGCAAACGCCTGCCCCCGCTCATCCATCGGGGTGAGGCCAACGGTGTAATCGTGGGCCTGGGTGATGTTGACCGCCCCCATGTCGTCGAGCGTACGCCGGTCGATGACGCTGACGCTCCTCGGTGTCTCCAGGAGCGGCGTCTCGATCTTCGTCGCGATGGACGAGTCGCGAAGGGGCTCGTCAGGGTTGCCCGTCACCACGACGGCTTCGCCACAGACGACGAGGCGGCCCCCAACTTCCTTAATGCAAGGGCTGTCGCCCAGCTGTGTGGTTGGCGCCGACAGCGAAGAGGGCTTGGGATCCTGATCCTGGGCTTCGACTGCGCCTGGAACAGCCAGCAACAGCCACCCTATCAAGGCCACGCGACTCGCGGTCTGCGAGATCGGTTCATAGACCATTTGACCCTGCGCTTGCCCGACGCCCTTCCGATTCAACTCTCGGCCATATTAGACTCTCGACCCAGGCCCAGTGTAACGACTGGGCCCCACAATCTGTCATGCGCAGCGGTCCACGCTCACGGTCGGCGGTGCGGTCCCACCCTCTTGCCGCGCTCTGGGTCGCATGTGCACTCGTGGCTGTGCTTCTCCCGGTCGCGGCCACCCAGACTCCCCAGAAAGCCGTGCTGGTACTCATCCCCTTGCAAAGGGGTTCGTCGATGTCGATGGACATTGACGGCACCATTCGAACCGTTCTCAACGACGGCTTGCCCGGACGACTCGATTACCACACCGAATACCTGGATGTCGCGCGATTTCCTGAACCGGACTACGAACCGGCTGTCCGTGACTTTTTCCGGCGGAAATACGCCAGTCAGACTTTCGACGTGGTGGTCGCGACCACCAATGCCATGGCCGATTTCGTGAACAGGTACCGAGACGAGTTGTTTCCAGGCGCAGTGGTCGTGTTCGGCGCGGGGAGTCCGCGACCTGGACCGAAGACCACGGGCGTGGTGGTACCGATGAACCTGAAGAGCTCGATCGACGTTGCGATCCAGCTGCACCCGGATCTCCAGCACGTCTTCGTAGTGAGCGGAGTCTCGGATGCCGATCGCTTCTACCAGGATGTGGCGCGAGTGCAATTCCGCGCGTTCGACGGCCGGCTTGACTTCACCTACTCGTCCGGACTGGCGATGCCAGACCTGCTCCGACGCGTGGCCGAATTGCCTCGCCATACGATTGTGTACTTCCTGTCGTTCTTCGACGACGGACACGGCAGCAAGTTCGACGAGCTCACGGCCCTCGACCAGGTTGCGGCCGTCGCGAACGTACCCACCTATGTGTGGATCGACACGAGCGGGGGCCATGGCGGCGTCGGCGGGAGTGTGATGAACGTGGAACGTGCGTCTCGTGCGATAGCGAACGTGGCGATCCGGGTGCTCAAAGGCGAATCGCCCGAAAGCATCCCCGTGCGCGAGATCGACGCCAACGTCACCCAATTCGATTGGCGGCAGCTCCAGCGCTGGGGCATCAGCGAAAGTCGACTCCCTGCGGGTAGCCTCATCAGGTTTCGACAGCCGTCTCTGTGGGATCAGTACAAGTTCTACGTCGTCGGGGCGACGAGCGTGCTCGTGCTGCAGACCGCCCTGATCGCCGGGCTGCTTGTTCAGCGAACCAGGCGCCGACGAGTCGAGGCCAGCTTACGAG
>JALDXK010000629.1:0-3918 GCA_032155105.1 Acidobacteriota bacterium | reverse complement strand
TTCCAGACCCGCGTGGTCTCGAAGTCTGTGCGGTTCAGTTCCGGCCGGCTCGGCACCTGGATCGTGGTGCCGCCGTCGATGATCACGCGCTCGAGGCTGCCGAAGAAGTGCATCCGGTCGCGCAGGATCGGTCCGCCCAGCGTGCCGCCGTACTGCTGCTGCTTGGTCGGCGCCTCGTCGAGGTCCTGCTTCTCGGCGAAGTAATCGCGCGACGACAGGCTCTGATCCTGGAAGAACCCAAACGCACTGCCGCGGAAGTTGTTGGTGCCCGACTTCGACACCGAGTTGACGACACCGCCGGAGGACAGGCCGTATTCGGCGTCGAACTGGCTGGTGAGCAGCTGGAATTCCTGCACCGCCTCGACGGGCACGCGCGCCTGCGCGCCACCGTTGCCGCCGTTGAACGTGTCGTTGTTGTTCGACCCGTCCATCGTGTAGTTGACGTTGCGCACGTTCTGTCCGGCCACGCTGATCGAGTCGGCGCCGAACGTGGTCAACGAGATGCTGCTCACCACGCCCGGCAGCATGCCGAGATAGCCCGCGAAGTTGCGATTGAACGACGGAATCTCGACGAACTCCTTCGCGCTGACCGTGCCGCCAATTTCCTGCGACGAAATATCGACGAGCGGCGATTCGCCGGTGACCGTCACCGTCTCGGCAATGGTGCCGACCTCCATGGCAACGGTCAGCGGAGTGGTCCGCCCGACGACGAGGATGACGTCGCGCTTGACGTACTTGCGGAAGCCCGCGAGTTCCGCGTTGACCTCGTACGGGCCAGGCGTCATCGCGCTGAAGTGATACGTGCCGTCCGCCCCGCTGACGGCCTCCCGGAACAACCCGCTCTCCTGGTGCTTCACCACGACCGTCACGCCCGGCAAGGCGGCGCCCTGCTGGTCGACGACGCGACCCGAGAGATCCGAGGTGCCTTGCTGTGCGGTGGAAACAGAGGGTGCGAAGAAAACGACCAACGCCGACAACATGAGCGGCCAGACGCGTCTCATACTCTCCTCCAGAAATAAAGGCAAAACCCGGCGCAGGGCAACTCTGCGCCCGGATGTCCATACTGTCAAGGGACAGCATGGACATACCCTGGAGGCTGTATGGGCGCTATTGCTGTGATGAGCTGGTGGGACGGACGGTCGGGTACTTGATGCCCAGCTGATCGAGATAGGTCGGGAACTTCGTCGGGTCGTAATAGTACTTCCGCATCTGCTCGCGATACTTCTCGAGAATCGCCTTGTTCAGGTGCGTCGGCGCCGGCGTGTCCTTCGAGATGAACGGCACGTACTTGTGCTCTTTCTGCTGGACGTTGTTGAAGTAGTCCCACGCGCCCTTGACCAACTCCGGCTTGGTGAGCAGGTCGAGGATCGTCATCGCCTGCGCCTTGGCGCCGGCCACCACGCCCTTGTGCGCGATCGGCGTCGCGCTGGCGATGCCGCTCGACCAGTTGTGGCCGGGCAGCCCCGGGATGTTCGCCGGATAGCTGAGCGTCACCGTCGGCATGTTCCACGAGATGTCGCCGATGTCGTCCGACCCGCCGCCGTTGTTGCGCTCGAGCGGTAACGGCTGGCCCATGTCGCCGAGCTTCACGGCGAGGCCGGGCTGCTCTGGGTTGCCAAGCTCCTTCTGCAGCGCCTTCGCCAGTGTCTGGTCCGCGTCACTCCACGTCGGCAGCCCGACGTTCTTGATGTTGGCGTACATCGTTTCCGCCACCACCTTGTTGAAGTGCCGCGGATACGCCGTGCCGAGGATGCGCGACGTCATCTTGGTGTTGGTCATCAGGGCCGCGCCCTCCGCCATCTTGTTGCCGATCTCCCACAGCTCCTTGATGTGCGGCTGATCGATCTCGCGGAAGTAGAACCAAATGCTGGCGTTCCTGGGCACCACGTTCGGCTGATCGCCGCCGTTGGTGATCACCGAGTGCGAGCGATGCGACAGGCGCAGATGTTCGCGGCGATAGTTCCAGCCGACGTTCATCAGCTCGACGGCGTCGAGCGCCGAGCGGCCGCGCCACGGGGCGCCGGCGCTGTGCGCGGTCTCGCCTTCGAAGGTGTACTCGACCGACACGAGACCGGTGCCGCCCTGCTGGCCCCAGCCGACGCCCAAATTGCCGCCGACGTGCGTGAACAGGTTCACGTCTACGTCCTTGAACACGCCGTCGCGCACGAACCACGCCTTCGACGCGACCAGCTCCTCGGCCACGCCGGGCCACAGCATGATCGTTCCGGGTAGCTTGTCGCGCTCCATGATCCGCTTCACGGCGATGGCGGCAACGATGTTGAGCGGCATGCCGGTGTTGTGGCCTTCGCCGTGTCCGGGCGCGCCCTCGACGATGGGATCGAAGTAGGCGACCCCAGGCTTCTGCGACGACTGCGGAATGCCGTCGATGTCGGAGCCGAGCGCGATCACCGGCTTGCCCGATCCCCAGGTGGCCACCCATGCGGTTGGGATGCCCGACTGGCCGCGCGTCACCTTGAAGCCGAATTTCTCGAGCTGCGCGGTGAGATACCGCGAGGTCTCGACCTCCTGCATGCCCAGCTCGCCGAAGCTGAAGACGGAATCCACCATCTCCTGCGCGAGCTTGGCCATTTCATCAACCGCGCGGACGGCGTCGCGCTTCTGCGCCTCGAGCCGGGCGTTCACATCCTGGGCGGCCGGGTTGGCCCCGGCCGCCATCACCGCGATCACCACCACGGACAACACACGATTCATACACGCTCCTCATGCCCCATCCCCCGCCTGAAGGCGGGGGCTATCGGAGGCTATCTGTTACTGCTGCGATGACGTCGTCGTGCGAACGGTCGGGTACTTGATGCCCAACTGATCGAGATACGTCGGAAACTTCGTGGGGTCGTAGTAGTACTTGCGCATCTGCTCGCGATACTTCTCGAGGATCGCCTTGTTGAGGTGAATCGCGGGTGGGGTGTCGGGCTTGATCAGCGGGATGTACTTCACGTCCTTCGTCTGGACGTTGTTGTAGTACTCCCAGGCCTGCTTGATCAGCTCGGGACGGGTCAGCAGGTCGAGCACGGTCATCGCCTGCACCTTCGCGCCGGCGACCACGCCCTTGTGCGCGATCGGCGTCGCGCTGGCGATGGCGCTCGACCAGTTGTGGCCGGGCAGGCCGGGAATGTTCGACGGGAAGCGAAGCGTCACCGTCGGGTAGTTCCACGACACATCGCCGATGTCGTCGGACCCGCCGCCGGTGCTCTCACCTCGGTTCGGATTCGGCGCGCCGATGTTGCCGAGCGCGGTGGCGAGTCCCGGCTGGGTGGGATTGCCAAGCTCCTTCTGCAGCGCCTTGGCCAGCGTCTGGTCGGCCTCGCTCCACTGCGGCAGCCCGACGGCCTTGATGTTTTCCCACGTCGTTTCCGCGACCGTCTTGTTCATGTGTTGCGGGTACGCGGCGCCGAGAATGCGCGACGACCACTTGGTGTTGGTCATTAGCGCCGCGCCTTCCGCCATCTTGTCGCCGATCTCCCACATCCGCTTGATGTTGGCGTAGTCGGTCTCGCGGAAGTAGTACCAGATGCTGGCGTTCCTCGGCACCACGTTCGGCTGATCGCCGCCGTTGGTGATCACCGAGTGCGAACGCTGCGACAATCGCAGGTGCTCGCGGCGGTAGTTCCAGCCGATGTTCATCAGCTCCACCGCGTCGAGGGCCGAGCGGCCGCGCCACGGCGCGCCGGCGCTGTGCGCCGTCTCGCCCTCGAACGTGTACTCGACCGACACCATGCCGTTGCCGCCGCCCTCGCCCCACGACACGCCGAGGTTGTTGCCGACGTGCGTGAACAGCACGACGTCGACGTCCTTGAACACGCCTTCGCGCACGTACCACGCCTTGGTGGCGAGCTGTTCTTCCGCCACGCCGGGCCACAGCATGATCGTGCCGGGCAGCTTGTCGCGCTCCATGATGCG
>JALDXK010000628.1:0-3922 GCA_032155105.1 Acidobacteriota bacterium | reverse complement strand
GTCTCACCCCAGGCGGGATGGTGATGGTGTTGATGCTCGGCGTGGCGTACCTGAGAGTGCGGCTGGTCAGGATCGACTAGGCCCACCTGAACCCGTGCTTCGACAACGGCAACGATCGCACGCGATTGCCGGTAATCGCAAAGATGGCGTTGCACACCGCTGGCAGGATCGGCGGCAGCGCCGGTTCACCAAGCCCGGTCGGGTTGTTGTCGGACAGCACGAAGTGCACGTCGATCACCGGCGGCGCCTGGCTCATGCGCACCAGCGGGAACTGGTGGTAGTTGCTCTGCACCGTGCGCCCGTTCTCGATCGTGATCTCCTGCGCCATCAGCGCGGCGAGCCCGTCGATCACTGCGCCCTGCACCTGGTTGATCGCGCTGCTCGGATTGACGATCTGCCGGCCAACATCGCCGGCGACCCACACCTTGTTGACGCGCACCGCGTTGTTGCCGGCGATGGTGACTTCCGCCACTTCCGCGAAGTAGCCGCGATGGCTGAAATGACACGCGATACCCATCGCGGTGCCCGTCTTCTTGCCCTCTGGCGACGGACCTTTAGGTCCGTCCTTCCACCCTGACCGCTTCGCGACCTCGCGCAGGCAGGCGCTCATCCGCTCGCCGCTGAAGCCGGCCTCCGCCGGCTTGCTGCGCGGCGTGGCCATCAGGTCGAGGCGGAACTGCAGCGGATCCTTGCCGGCGGCGTGGGCGAGCTCGTCGATGAACGACTGGTAGACCCACGCCACCGCGTTGCTGCGCGGCGCGCGCAGCGCGCCGGTCGGCACGCCAAGCGGCATCAGCGACGCGTCGATGGCGAAGTTCGGAACGAAGCCACTCGGAAATTCGGTGGCGGGAATGTTCGCCGACTGCGCGAACGCATTCGGATTGTCGGCCGGCGGTCGCATGGGCCCGTAACTCACGAAGTGCCCGCGCCACGCGGTGATCCTGCCGCCGGCGTCGAGGCCGCCCTTCAAATAATGGAAGCCGCCCGGGCGATAGAAGTCGTGGCGCATGTCGTCTTCGCGCGTCCACAACAACTTCACCGGCACGCCGCCGATCTGCTTGGAGATGTACGCCGCTTCGACCGCGTAGTCGTTCGACAACCGCCGCCCGAACCCGCCGCCGGCCTGCACCATGTGATGCACGATGTCTTCGTCACGCAGGCTGAACAACGTCTTCAACATGTCGCGGCCGCGCTGCGGCGTCTGGCTCGGTGACCAGATCTCCAGCTTGGCGCCATGCCACTGCGCCACGCAGTTCTCCGGCTCGAGCTGCGCGTGCGAGATGAACGGATACGAGTACGCGCCTTCCACGACTTTCGCCGCGCTCGCGAGGGCCGTATCCGGATCGCCGTCCTTGCCGACGGTGAACTGCGGCGGCAGCTTCGACAACTCGGCGGCGCGCCTGGCGAAGCCCGCGCTGCTTTGCGACGCGGTGACGCCCTCGTTCCACTTCACCACCAGCTTCTTGCGCGCGCTGTCCGCCTGCCACCAACTATCGGCGACGATCGCCACGCCGCCGAGGAGGCTCGTGAGATCGGTACCGCCTTCGACGATGAAGGCGTGCTTCACTCCAGGTTGCGCCTTGATCACGTCGAGATTCGCGCCGGCCACCTTGCCGCCGAACACCGGGCACTTCTCGAACACCGCGTGCAGCATCCCGGGTACGGTGAAGTCGATCGAGAAGATCGGGGCGCCCATCGAGATCGCCTTCACGTCCACGCCGGGCGTGGGCTTGCCGATGATCGTGTAGTCCTTCGGATCCTTCAGCGCCACGGTCTTCAGATCTGGCGGCGCGATTGACGCCGCTTTGGTCGCGAGCTCGCCGTAGGTCAGCGAGCGGTTCGACGCGACATGGTGCACACGTCCGGCCGATGCGGTGCACTCGCCGGCGGGCACGCCCCAGGTCGCGGCGGCGGCGGCGATGAGCATGTGACGGCCCGCAGCGCCCGCACGGCGCAGCGGCTCCCAGTTGGTCGGCGTGCCGGTGCTGCCGCCGGCATTCTGCGGTCCGTACTTCGCCGGATCGAGATCGGCCTGCTGCAGCCGGACGTTCTTCCACTCTACGCCGAGCTCCTCGGCGATGAGCATCGGCATCGAGGTCTTCACGCCCTGCCCGACCTCGGGGTTCTTCGCGATGATGGTGACGATGTTGTCGGGCGTGATGCGGATGAACGCATTCGGTGTGAAATCACCGCCGCCCTGCAGGAACGCGTCGAGCCCTTCCACGGAAGTGGCGATCATGAAACCGCCGCCTGCCAGTGCGCTGACCTTGAGGAATGAACGGCGATCCATTTATTCCTCCACGTCCGCAGTGAAAGGAGTGGACGCGCCCTGAGCGAGCGGGCGCGTGACAACGTCGTGCGCCCGCGAGTTGAATGGCGGTTGCGTGTTCGTCGACGGCGTCATCGCCGCGGCCTTGTGAATCGCCTGGCGAATGCGGAGATAGGTGGCGCAGCGGCACAAGTTGCCGTTCATCGCGGTGTCGATGTCGGCGTCGGTCGGGCGCGGCTTCTGGTTCAGCAGCGCCACCGCCGACATGATTTGCCCGGCCTGACAATACCCGCACTGCGGCACATCGATTTCCTGCCACGCCAGCTGCACCGGATGCGTGCCGTCGGCCGACAGGCCCTCGATGGTGGTGACGCTGCGGCCGGCCGCGGCAGACACGCGGGTCTGGCACGCGCGCGCCGGCTTGCCGTCGATGTGCACGGTGCACGCGCCGCAGGCGCCGATGCCGCAGCCGTACTTCGTGCCCTTGAGATTGAGGAGGTCGCGCAGCGCCCAGAGCAGCGGCATCTCGGCCGGGGCGTCAACCGTGGCGGACTTCCCGTTGACGGTCAGGGTGTAGGCCATAACAGAGGAGCATACGCGCCGCGCGCGCCGGGTGTGTACAGGAACGTACCCCAACCATCGAATGCACGATCCCAAGTCATAGATGGCATGCGACTTACGCATGCGTCAGGCCAGCTGGTCGCTACGATCGAATCACATGACAGCCAGCCACGGAGACTGCTATATTTTGGGCGAATACCGTTCGGGCACGGCGTAGCTTTCTAAAAGGAGCGCTGGAGATGAGCCGGATCCATACCTCGATTGGCCTGCTGGCCGTGTTGGCGGTCCCCGCCGTGGCAGCCGCACAGGCGCCAACATTCACCAAGGACATCGTCCCGATTTTCCAGAACAAGTGCGAAGCGTGTCATCGGCCGGATTCGATTGCGCCGATGTCGCTCGTCTCGTTCGAGGAAGCGAGGCCGTGGGCACGGTCGATCAAGAACCGCGTGGTGGCTCGACAGATGCCGCCCTGGCACATCGACAAGACGATCGGTATTCAGGACTTCGAGAACGATCGCTCGCTCAGCGACAAGGAGATCGACACTATCGTGAAGTGGGTCGACGCCGGCTCGCCGAAGGGCGACCCGAAAGACCAGCCGCCCGCGAAGCAGTGGCCCAGCGAGCAGGGCTGGAACTACGCGAAGCACTTTGGCCAGACCGAGCCGGACCTCATCGTGAAGTCGCTGCCGTGGACGCAGAAGGCCGGCGCCAACGACGCCTGGTGGAAGCCAGTGGTCGAAACCGGGCTCACCGAGGGCCGCTGGGTGCGCGCTATTGAAATCCGCCCGAGCACCGTCAAGGGCCGCAAGATCACGCATCATGCGATTGCCCGCCTGCAGCAGCAGGAGACCGACGTGCTCGCGATGAACCCGCTCGATGCCAACGGCAACCCGCTGCCCGGCACGTTCATGGAGTGGGCGGTCGGCAAGCAGGGCGAGATGATGCGGCCGAACAGCGGCAAGCTGATGCTTCCCAACTCGAAGATCGTGTGGGACATCCACTACTCGAACGGCGGCGAGGACATCACCGACACTGTTGAGCTCGGCGTCTACTTCTATCCGAAAGGCCAGGAGCCGAAGTTCCGCCAGGTGC
>JALDXK010000627.1:0-3923 GCA_032155105.1 Acidobacteriota bacterium | reverse complement strand
CATCAGGCCATCGGGCCGGGCCAACAGGCCAACAGGATTGCACTCAAAACAAAAGGCCGGACCCCGTGAGGGATCCGGCCTTTCCTGATGGCCTGATGGCCTGATAGCCTGATGGCCTGATAGCGTTGGCCTGTGGCCTGTCCTTACGGCAGCGCGAGCGCTGTGTATCCGCCATTCACCGGCAGCACGATGTACTGCTTGCCCTGGTGCATGTAGGTCATCAGGCCGTACTGACCGAGGCGCGGCGTGGCGACAGAGCCAACGCGCTTGCCGGTCTTCTTGTCGATGCCGAACAGCGCCGGCGCATTGTCGGCAGTCTGGCCGGCCGAGAACAGCAGCGTAGACGAGGCGGCGAGCGCGGCGGTGCCGCGGCGGCCCCAGTTCGTGTCGAGGTTCTTCACGTCCTTCAACAGCGGGTTGGCGCGGAACGCCGCCTGCTGCGTGGTCGGCGAATCACCGTGCGGGATCATCCAGAGATGTTCGCCGGTGTTCATGTCGATGGCCGTAATGCGGCCGACGGGGCCCTTGAAGATGTCCGGGATACCCGCCAGCGGATCGTTGGCCGGGATGGTCGGCGCCGACTTCTCGCCGCGTGACGTGATCCACGCCGCGAGCGTCTTGCCGGTCATCTTGTCGTTGTCACGTTCCTTCGCGGGCGCCAGCATCGTCGGCGAGCAGCCGCTGGTCGAGGCCACGAAGATCACGCCGGTGACCGGATCGGCCGCCGGCGGCCCGGTGATGTTCGCGCCACCGCCGCCGCCCGGGCAGATGTTCGCCGGGCCCTTGCCTTCCTTGTTGCCGCGGTGCGTCGGCGCCGCGAAGAGCGGCGCGAGCAGGTCGCGCTCCTTGGCGCGCTCGAGCGCGAGCTTCCTGACCTCCGGTGTGTAGTCGATCAGGTGCGCTTCGGTGCGGCCCTGGAGATCGTACGGTGCGGGCTTGGTCACGTGGGGCTGCGTTTTGGGCAGCTTTTCCTCCGGCACGAGCGACTGCGGCGCGGGCCGCTCGACGATCGGCCAGATTGGCTCACCGGTGTGGCGGTTATACGAGTAGACCCACGACTGTTTCGTGATCTGGAACAGGCCCGGAACCTTGCCCTTGCCGGCGACGTTGACGTCGAGCAGGATCGGCGCCGTCGGCGTGTCGTAGTTCCAGATGTCGTGGTGCACGAGCTGGTGGTGCCAGACGCGTTTGCCCGTCTTCACGTCGAGCGCGATCACGCTGGTGCTGAACAGGTTGTCGCCCGGGCGGAAACCGCCGAAGTAGTCGATGGTCGCGCCATTGGTCGGGATGTACACGAGGCCGCGCGCCGGATCCGCCGACATCGGCGCCCACGACGATACGTCGCCGGTCCACTTCCACGCGTCGTTCTCCCACGTGTCGTGGCCGAATTCACCAGGACGCGGAATGACGTGGAACTTCCACAGGAACTTGCCGGTCTTGGCGTCGTAGCCGAGGATGTCGCCGGGCACGTTCTCGATACGCGTCTGGTTGTAGCCCTGCTCGGCCGAGTTGCCGATGACGAGCACGTCGTTGACGACGATGGGCGGCGACGAGGTGGTGATGTAGCCGAGCGAGAGCGGCAGGCCATTGGCGGGATCGTAGGGCAGCTTGGCGTCAACCCACGGGCCCCAGTCGGCAATCAGGTCCTTGAGCATGTCGATCGAGCCGGTCTTCGGGAAGCCGCGCAGGGGAACGGCCGTGCCCCAGTTTTCGATCGGCTGGCCGGTCTTCGCGTCGAGCGCGTGCAGGAAGAAGCCGGGCGACGTCACGAGGATCACGCTGCGGCCATTGATGCGCGCATGGGCCACGCCCTTACCGTGATTCGATCGCATCGAGTACGCGTGACGCGGCGTTTCCGGTTCCTGGAACGTCCACACCGTCTTGCCGGTGACGGGATCGAGCGCGATCACCGTGCGGCGCGGACCCGACGTGGTGTAGAGCAGGTTGTCGACGTAGATCGGCAAGCCGCGCGCGTTGATGTCGCCGAGCTCGACTCCCGGCGGCACTTCGCCGCGCCATTCCCACGCCACCTTGAGCGTGTTGAAGTTATTCGCGTTAATCTGATCGAACGCTGCGTATCGCGTCGAGGAGTAGCCGCCGGTAATGTTCGGCCATTCGCCGCTTTGTTGCGCGACGCCTGGCAGGATGGCAAGACCGAGGGCTACGGCGATCGCCGACGCGCCCAGGGCGCGGCGGATCGTGCTACGGGAAACAATGGCCATGGCGGGGATAAGAATCTAGCTGTCGGGCCATAATTGTCAACGATTTATGTTCGCCATTCCTTTGCTGTTTACGGTGGGCCTGCTGGCCCTGACGGCCCTGCCGCGCCTGCAGTCCACGCCGTTGCTGACGTGGTCGTTTTGGGGCGCCGTTGCCATCCTTTTCGCGTGGTGGGGTGGGCTGGTGTTCGTGGCCAGGCCCGCGAAGCCGCGCCGTGTCGTGGTGGTGCCCCCGCGGCCTCAACACTACGTCCAGGCCCTCTGCCATAGCGCCGTTTATCTCTATTGGGGCTATTACTGGCCTCCGGTCTACGACTTCTGGGCGCTCCTGCTCGGCCAGCTGCTGTTTGCGTATGCGTTCGACATCCTGCTGGCGTGGTCGCGCGGCGACGACTACCCGATCGGCTTTGGCCCGCTGCCCATCGTCTTCAGCACCAACCTCTTTCTCTGGTTCAAGGACGACTGGTTCTACCTGCAGTTCGTGCTGATCGCGGTGGGATTCCTCGGCAAGGCGTTCGTCCAATGGAACCGTGACGGCAAGCGGGTGCACATCTTCAACCCCTCGGCCTTCACGCTGGCGATTTTTTCGGTGGTGCTGCTCGCGACGGGGACCACAGACATCACGTGGGGCCAGGAGATCGCCACGACCTTCAGCCTCGGCCCGCGTATCTATACGGTGCTGTTCGTGATTGGCCTGGTGGTGATGTATTTCTTCGCGATCACGCCGGTCACGGTCGCGGCGGCGATGACGCTGGTGGGGTTGAGCGTGCTCTATACGGCGATCACCGGCGTGCCGTATTTTGTCGACTCCGATATTCCGTCGGCCGTGTTCCTCGGCCTGCACCTGCTCGTCACCGATCCGTCCACGTCGCCGCGCACGCCGCTTGGCCGCACGATCTTCGGCGTGCTCTACGGCGTTGGCGTGTTCGGGCTCTATTCGCTGCTCGGCGCGCTGGGCATGCCGACGTTCTACGACAAGCTGTTGTGCGTGCCGCTGCTGAACCTCGCCGTGCCGGCGATCGATCGCTTCGTGAAGTCGATCGGCCCAAGCCCGCTGCTGCACCGGCTCGCGCTCGACGGCCCGCTGGGCCGCGGCAACCTGGCGCACATGGCGGTGTGGGGCGCGTTTTTCCTCCTCATGACCAGCACCGGCGCCGCCGATGGCATGCACAGGGGCGATTCGCTGCCGTTCTGGGAGCAGGCCTGTGCGGACGGGAAGCCGCGCGCGTGCGAGCGGCTGCTGCGCATCGAGGCGTCGTATTGCGGCGACAACGCCGGCTGGGCCTGCAACGAGCTGGGCCGGCATCACCTGGAAGAACGGATCGTACAGGCCGAGCCGAATCGCGCCATCGCGTATTTCTCGCGGGCGTGCGAGGGACGATTCCAGGCCGGTTGCGTGAACCTGCTCGACATGTCGAACATCAGCCGCGCCAACCCGCGTCCGCTCGATCTGCGATTGCTGTTGCGTGAAGGAGGGCCGAACTTGCTGGAGATGCCGGAGCCGGAGTTGTATCAGCGTGCCTGCCGTCATGGGTGGACGTTTGCGTGCCAGCGGGCGGCGAATTGATGCGGCGGGCGTGGGACCTGGGACCTGGGATTTGGGCGGTGCTCGTTCTTGGCTTGCTCTCGTTAGCGAGCACGAGCGCTTTTCCCCAAGCCCCAAGTCGCAAGCCCCGCCGTATACTTGGCGGATGCACCTGAAGC
>JALDXK010000626.1:0-3943 GCA_032155105.1 Acidobacteriota bacterium | reverse complement strand
TGGTTGAACTGTCGACGGCCCGCGAGGCCGGCGATACGTCGGTGCCGGCGGAGCTGATGCACTACGAGGCCCGCAGCGCCGCCGGCAAGAAGCAGCGTTCCAAGCCGCCCGCCTCACCAGTGGCATGACCACTTACCGTGCGGCGTGGGTCTGTCCCATCGACCAGCCGCCGATTCGTGACGCCATCATCGAGATCGAAGAGGGCATCATTCAATCAGTGCAATCCGGGTCCCGGCTCCCGGATGCCGGCTCCCGGCAGTTGGGGAATGTCGCGGTTCTTCCCGGTCTCATCAACGCCCATACGCACCTCGAACTGTCGTGGCTGCGCGGGCGAGTGCCGCCGGCAAATCAGTTCACCGACTGGGTCAAGACGCTGGTCGGCATCCGTCGCGGCACCGAACAGGCGATTACGCCTGACATGGTCGCCGAGGTGAACGCGGCGATTCGCGAACTGCGCGCGTCGGGCACGGTGGCGGTGGGCGATATCACCAACTCTCTCGCCGCGGTCGAGCCGATGCTCGAGGCGGGCCTCCATGGCGTGGTGTTTCACGAGCTTCTGGGTTTCAAGGAACGGGACGGTGCGTTGATCGAGTCGACGCGCGCGCTGCGGGCCGCGGCGTCGGCCCGCGGGGCACGCATCAGCCTTGCGCCGCACGCGCCGTACTCGACTTCGGTGGAGCTGTTCAAGGCCATCCGCGCGGCGGTGTCGGCGTCGGACTGCCCGATTCTCAGCGTGCACCTCGGCGAATCGATCGAGGAGGTCGAGTTGCTGGAGAAGGGCAGCGGACCCTGGCGAGGCATGCTGCAGGCCATCGGGGTGTGGCGTGACGATTGGGACATTCCGGGCTGCGGCCCCCTCCAGTTCCTCGATCGCCACGGCGTGATCGACGCGCGCACGCTCGTCGTGCACGGTGTGCAGTTCGACGACGCGGCGCTCGCCCGGCTGCGCGACATTGGCGCGACGCTGGTGACGTGCCCGCGCAGCAACCGCTGGGTCGGCGCCGGGTACCCGCCGATCGATCGCTTCTATCGATCCGGCGTGTCGCTGGCCGTCGGCACCGACAGCCTTGCCAGCGTCGACGACCTGAACCTGTTTTCTGAGCTGAAGACGATGCGCTGGCTGGCGCCGGCTGTGCCCGCGGCGAAGATGCTCGAAAGTGCGACGTTGGCCGGCGCGAAGGCCCTCGGGCTCGACGCCGAGCTGGGCTCGATAACGCCCGGCAAACGCGCCGACTTGATCGCCGTGCAGTTGCCGGACGCGATTGACGATGTTGAGGAATACTTGGTGGGCGGCATCGAGCCCGCTCAGATTCAACTCTTGAACCCTTGAACCTTTGAACCCTTGAACCGACTCGCAACGTACTTGTCGTTTATCCGGTTCAGCCACTCGGTGTTCGCGCTGCCGTTTGCGCTGACCGGTGCGCTGCTGGCGTGGCGGATCGCTCCGTTCCAGTGGCGGCAGATCCTGTGGGTGATCGTGGCGATGGTTTCAGCGCGCAGCGCGGCGATGGGCTTCAACCGCCTCGTCGACGCGCGCCTGGACGCGCTCAATCCGCGGACGGCGATGCGCGAGATCCCGCGCGGCGCCCTCGGCCGCCGCGAGGCGACGATCTTCGTCGTGGTGACCTCGGCGATCTTCGTCTTCGCCGCGTTCCAGCTCAACGCCCTGTGCGGCTGGCTCTCACCCGTCGCGCTCGCGATCGTGTTCTGGTATTCGCTCGCGAAACGATTCACGTCGTACACGCAGGCGTTCCTCGGGCTCTCGATGGCGGTGGCGCCGGTCGGCGGCTGGCTCGCGGCGGGCGGGCCGATCAACGCGCCTGCACCGTGGCTGCTCGGCCTCGCGATCGGCTTGTGGGTGGGCGGGTTCGACATTCTCTACGCGTGCCAGGACGTCGACTTCGATCGCGCGCACGGGTTGAATTCGATCCCGGTCCGCTTCGGCGTGGCGCGGTCGCTCACCATCTCGCGCGTGATGCACGTGGCCACCATTGCGTGCATGACGGCGCTCGGCGTGCTGGTGCCGCTCGGCGCCGTCTACTTCATCGGCGTCGGGCTCGTCGCGGCGCTACTGTTCTACGAGCAGTCGATGGTGTCGGAACACGATTTGTCGCAGGTCAAGCGCGCGTTCGATCTCAATGGGTGGGTGGGCATCCTGTATTTCGCCGCGACGGGAATCGCGTTGTATGTCCGTTAGCGTCCGGGAGCCGGACAAGGCGCCCGAGAAAATCTCGGGGATGTTCGATGCGATCGCGGGCCGCTACGATCTGCTCAACACGGTGCTGTCGGCGGGCCTCGATCGCTATTGGCGGCGCCGCGCGATCCGGTCGCTGCAGCTCACCGGACACGAGCGGCTCCTCGACGTGTGCACGGGTACGGCCGATGTGGCGATCGGAGCCGCGACGCGCACCGACGGCGCAGCGCGCGTGGTCGGGGTGGACTTCTCGGGCGCGATGCTCGCACACGGTCTCGACAAGGTGCACACCGCCGGCCTGACCAAACGCATCCAGTTGATCCGTGGGGATGCGATGGGGCTGCCTGTAGCGAACGCATCCGTTGACGCGGTGACCATTGCCTTCGGGATCCGCAATGTGCTCAAGGCTGAGGCCGCCTGCCAGGAATTGTTACGAGTGCTCCGGCCGGGCGGCCGCCTCGCAATTCTCGAGTTCGGCCTGCCGGTCGTACCTGCTGTGCGACCGCTGTACCTCTGGTACTTTCGACAGGTGCTGCCTCGCATCGGCAGGGCCGTATCGCGTCACGACGCGGCCTACACCTACCTACCAGAGTCGGTCGGCTCCTTCCAGTTCGGCGACGACTTCGCACGGATTCTGACTACCGCTGGGTTTTCGGAGGTCAAGGCAAGGCCACTAGCCTTCGGCATCGTCTATCTATACACGGCACAAAAGGCGGTTACAGGGGTTACAAGGGTGACACGGTTATAGGGTTCGCCGATGAGAACCATGTAACCATGTAACCATGCAACCTTGTAACCGTTATAATGCCGTAAGTCCCTGATGTACTTCGACTTCGACGATCGCTACCGCGACATCGAGCCGGTCGGGTCGGCGATTAATCGTCGAGACGGCGTTGCTCTGGCGATCGTGCTGCACGTGCTGCTGATCGCCCTGGCGTTCCTCGCGCCGCAGTTTCTGCCCGCGCCACAGCAGCTCGAACTCGTGCAGCAGCCACAGCCCGAGCGGGAAGACACGCCAACGTTCGTGTTCGTGCAGCCGCGGATGGAAATGCCGGCGCTCCGCCAAAGTCCGCGCGCCGAGATGTCCGATCTCGATCGCAGCGCGCGTTCGCCACTCAAGGCGCCCCCGGTCGACAGCCCTCTGCCCATGGCGCAAGGCAACTCGCGCGAACGCACCGAAGCCGCACCCGAGGAAAAAATGCGCGGCGAGGGTCCCGCACCGCAGCCTTCGCCACCCGCCCCGCCGGTCGTCGAACAGCCTTCAGCCGCCGATCAACGCAACGCCGAGATGGCGATGATGCAGCGGCCGCAGATGCAGCCGCCGCCAGGCGGATCGCTCGGCGACGCGCTGCGGAACCTGCAGAAGTACGTGCAGAACGAATCCTTCAGCAACCAGAAGGGCCAGAGCCAGGAGTTCGGCCCGCTGCAATTCGACACCAAGGGCGTCGAGTTCGGGCCGTGGATCCGCCGGTTCATTTCGCAGGTGCGCCGCAACTGGTTCGTGCCGATGGCGGCGATGACGATGCGCGGGCGCGTGGTGATCACGTTCTTCGTGCACCGCAACGGCGCGCTGACGGATGTCACGGTGATTCGCCCGTCGGAGATCGAGTCGTTCAACACCGCCGCCGTGAACGCGCTGCTCGCCTCGAATCCCACCACGCCGTTGCCGCCCGAGTATCCCGACGACAAGGCGTTCTTCACCGTCACGTTCTATTACAACGAAACACCTGCCGGACAATAACAAGGTGC
>JALDXK010000625.1:0-3947 GCA_032155105.1 Acidobacteriota bacterium | reverse complement strand
CTTTTGGGGGGAGCGCGGGACCCCGTTCAGCGATAGCCTGCTCGTATCGTTTTTCTCCCTGAGAATCCGGCAGGACTTTGCAGGGGTCCTGTCGGATCTTTTTTCCTCCGCTGCACTCACTCGATCAGCCACAATCCCGCCAGGGTCTTCATGTCGACAATCTCGCCGGACCGCACGAGCGCGCGCGCGTCGGCGATGGTGAACGTCCGCGGCTCGATCGCCTCGTCCTCGTCTGGGGTCACCGTCGAGTCTGGAGCCGGCGGCTGCAGGTCCTCGCAGCGGTAGAAGATCATCTCTTCGTCACAGAAGCCCGGTGTCGGATAGAAGCTGCGCAGCCGCGTGAGCCTGCCGGGTACGAGCCCGATCTCCTCTTCGCACTCACGCGCGGCAGCTGAGTCGGGATCCTCGTTCGGTTTGAGACTCCCGGCCGGCAGCTCCCAGATCCAGCGATCGATGGTGTAGCGGAACTGGCGGACCAGGATGATCGAGCCAGGTTCGGGAATCGGCACCAGCACGACCGATCCCGGGTGCCGGACGATCTCCATGTCGACGGTGTGCCCCGTCGAGAACTTGACGACGTCGATCTCGACGTGAATGATTCGACCTCTATGAACAGTTGTGCGCGCTAATAACTCCATCGATCAAGGTTACAAGGGTTACATGGTTACAAGGTGACAGAGTTCTCTCCCGAAGAACCCTGTAACCCTGGGAGAACCCTGTAACCCTGGGAGAACCCTGTAACCCTGTCACCGTGTAACCATGTAACCACTCCTACACATCGCACAGCAGGACTGCTTCGCGAAGCGAAGTGAGTGGATCGCGGGTCGGGACGAACTCGTGCGCGAGGTATCCCTTGAAGCCGGTGTCGGTGATGGCGCGGCAGATCGCCGGATAGTGCAGCTCCTGCGTGTCGTCGAGCTCGTTGCGCCCCGGCACGCCGCCGGTGTGGTAGTGCGCGATGTGGGCGTGATGCTGCCGGATGGTCCGGATCACGTCGCCTTCCATGATCTGCATGTGGTAGATGTCGTAGAGCAGCTTCACCCGCGGCGAGTTGACCGCCGCAACCACCTCGACGCCGAACGCGGTCTTGTCGCCGTGGTAATCGGGGTGGTTGACCTTGCTGTTCAGCAGCTCCACGCACACGGTGATGCCATGCTGCTCGGCCGCGCCCTTGAGGCGGTTGAGCGCGCGGACGCAATTGTCGATGGCCTCGCGATCGCCACGGCCCTGGCGGTTGCCGAAGAACGTGATCAGGTTGGGCACGCCGAGCGACGCGGCTTTCGGCATCGCGGCGATCAGGTTGTTGACGATGGAGTCGTGATTCGCGGGATTGTTGAGGCCGTCGCGAATTGAGCCGCCGCCGCCGTATCCCATGGAGCAGGTGAGGCCGAACTCGCGCACCATGGGCCAGTCCGGCGGTTCGAGCAGGTCGATCGCCGGCACGCCCATCGCCGCGACAGCGCGGCAGAGATCGGGCAGGGCGATCTTCTGGTAACACCAGCGGCTGACCGACTGGCGCAACCGGCCGCGCGTCACGGCGCGGCCTCCTGTCTGCCCTGCGGCGTGTGGCAGGCTGCCGGCCGCCAGCGCGGCGACAGCGGTGTGGAAGACGTGTAGCCGGCTGATCGATTGCGCATTCGCCATGGCCCCGGAATCTTATACGATGCCCTTCCGGGAGTGCGCCCATGCAGGCAGAACGCTTCGACGCGATCGTTGTCGGCTCGGGGATTTCGGGCGGGTGGGCGGCGAAAGAGCTCACCGAGCGCGGGTTGCGCGTCCTGCTGCTCGAGCGCGGCAAGAACATCGAACACCAGAAGGACTACCCGAGCGCGCGCAAGGGGCCGTGGGAGTACCCGCATCGCGCCGGACGCACGCGCGCGATGATCGACGCCTATCCGGTGTTGCAGCGCGACTATCCGCTCAACGAGAAGAACCTCGACTGGTGGGTGAACGAACAGGAGTCGCCCTACACCGAGATCAAGCGCTTCGACTGGTATCGCGGCTATCACGTCGGCGGCCGCTCGCTCACGTGGGGCCGGCAGAGTTACCGGCTGAGCGATCTCGACTTCGAGGCCAACGCGAAAGACGGCATCGCTATCGACTGGCCGATCCGTTACGCGGACCTTGCGCCTTGGTACGATCACGTCGAGAAGCACGCCGGCATTGCCGGCTCGATTGAAGGCCTGCCGCAGCTGCCCGATGGCCAGTTCCAGCCGGCCATGCCGCTCAACTGCGCGGAAGAAACCATTGCCGGGAGGCTGAGCAAGCACTTCGGCGGCCACCGGCGGATCATTCCCGGCCGCGCCGCGAATCTCACGCGGCCATTACCAGGCCGCGGCCGTTGCCAGTATCGCAACGCGTGCGCGCTCGGGTGTCCATCGGGCTCGTACTTCAGCACGCAGGCCTCGACGCTGCCCTTCGCGATGCGCACCGGCCGGCTGACGCTGAAGACGTTCGCGATCGTCACCGACGTCGTCTTCGATCGCGAGCGCCGCCGCGCGTCCGGCGTGCGCGTGCTCGACGCCGAGACCAAGACCACCACCGAATACTCGGCCCCCATCGTCTTCCTGTGCGCGTCGACGCTCAACTCGACGTGGCTGCTGATGCGATCGGCCACCGAGGTGTGGCCGGGCGGACTCGGCAGCAGCAGTGGAGAGCTTGGTCACAACCTCATGGATCATCATTTCCGCTGCGGCGCCAACGGTGTGATCGATGAACACGGTGATCGCAACGTCTACGGTCGCCGCCCGACCGGCTTCTACATCCCGCGCTTCCGGAACTTCTTCGGCGACACGCGCGACTACCTCCGCGGGTTCGGTTACCAGGGCAGCGCCAGCCGCCAGGGCTGGCAGCGCGCGGTGGCGGAACTCGGTGTCGGCGCGGCGTTCAAGGATGCCGCGGCCACGCCGGGACCCTGGCAGATCGGCGCGACCGCCTTCGGCGAGATGCTGCCGAATCACGCCAATCGCATCGCGCTCGATCCGGTGAAGACCGACACGTGGGGGCTGCCCGTGCTGGCCATCGATTGCGCAACCGGCGAGAACGAGCGGCTGATGCGCCAGGACATGATGAACGACATGGCCGAGATGCTCGAGGCCACCGGCGTGAAGCAGGTGCGCGTGTTCGACAACGGCTACTTCCCCGGCATGGGCATTCACGAGATGGGCACCGCGCGGATGGGCCGCGAGGTGAAGACCTCGGTGCTGAACGCGCACAACCAGGTGTGGGACTGCCCCAACGTGTTCGTGACCGACGGGTCGTGCATGACGTCGGCCGCCTGCCAGAATCCGTCGCTGACCTACATGGCCATGACGGCGCGGGCGGCGGCGTTCGCTGTGGACGAGCTGAAGCGGGGCAACCTGTGAGCGGAGTGAACACGATGGAACACCATCACGATCGGCAGGCCATCACCCGCCGCGACGCCATCCAGCGTGTCAGCGCGCTGCTCGGCGGCGTTGCGCTCTTCGCCAGCGATGGATTGCTGGCGCGCGCCTTTGACGAGCGGGACCTGGCGCAGGCCCTCGAGCGCGGCATCGGCAGCTTTGCCGCGGCCGACGTGGCGCTCCTCGATGAGATTGCCGAAACGATCCTGCCCGAGACGTCCACGCCGGGCGCAAAGTCCGCGAAGACGGGCGCATTCATGGCGCTGATGGTCACCGACGTCTACACCGCATCGGACCAGCAGATCTTTCGCGATGGCATGCGGCTCGTAAACGAGGCGAGCGTGCGCGCGAGCGGCGTGCCGTTTCTCGAGGCCACGGCCGCGCAGCGGTTGAGCGTGATTGAAGAACTCGATCGCGAACAGCATCGGGCGATGGACGCGCGCAAGGCCACGCCAAGCAGCCGTGCGCCCGCGCCGGCGGCACTCGATGGTCCGCCGCACTACTTCAGGATGATGAAGGAGCTGGCGCTGCTCGGGTTCTTCACGTCTGAAGCCGGCTGCACCA
>JALDXK010000624.1:0-3954 GCA_032155105.1 Acidobacteriota bacterium | reverse complement strand
GGACGGACGTCCAGCGTCTACGCATTCTGATCGGGCCGGACTGAAGTCCCGCCCCTACGTTCTTCCTCGCACTCGGCACCACCATTAGGCACGCGGCACCGGGCACCCTAGAGTTGTGTCTGTTCGTCGCCGGACGGCCCGTAGATCGACGGCACCGGTACACCGAGCATTCGGAAGTACACCAACAACTGCGCGCGGTGGTGGATCATGTGGTTCAGCACGAAATTCCGCATCACCATCGCCTTCGGCGCGGTGAACACTTCCTTGCCGCTGTTCTTCAGGCTCCACGGCGCGGCGAACTCCGCGTCGGTCTTGTTGACCAGGTGCTGGCGCGCGGCCTTGACGCTGGCGTCGAATCGGGCGAGCACTTCAGCGCGCGTGGACGGCGGCCGGTAACCCGCGGCCCGCTGCATGGCGGCGTCAAGCTCGCTCTGGGCCATCGTCGTGGTGGCCCAAAAGGGCATCTCGGTAAGGTGCTCGGCCAGCCGGCCGAGCGTTGCGCTGGTGGGATGCGGCCGCCACTCGAATTGACCGTCGGGCACTCGTTCGAGTGCCCGGCGGGTGAGGCCCATTTCGCGATCGAATTCCGGCAGCAGCGCATCGATGAGCGGCATGCCACCGATTAGACACCGATTAGACGCCGATTAGAACTGTGCCTTCGGTGTTGTCGACTTCGAGAACATCTTCCAGCCCTTCAGCGCCTCCTCGAATTCTCTTTCGATGTCCTGGCCGAAGTCTTTATCGAAGTTCTTCTCGAACTCCTTCTCAAACTCGTAGCCGAAACCTTTTTCGAACGTCTTCTCGAATTGCTCCTCGAATTCCTTCTCATCGAAGCCGTGCACGAACGTCTCAGCGAAGTGCTCGGCGAAATCCTCGTAATGGAAGCCTGGCGGCTTCGGCGGCTTCGGTGCCGGCGTCGGTTGTCCGGGCTGCGGCGGCTGCGGTGGTTGCGCCAGCGGCGGCAGCCCTTCGCGGCGCCGCCGCCGATCTTCTTCACGGCTGGTGATGGTCTTGCGCGCCAGGACGATGTCGCCGCCGAACGACTGCAGTTCGATGCGGGCGCTGCCGCTGCCAAGTGTGAAGTTGAACCGCTTGCTGCCGCTGCGCGGGTTCTGGCCCTCGGGCAGCTGCACCGAAAAGTCGGCGGTGAAGTCGCCCTGGAACGTGCGCACGAAGACGGTCGCGTTGCTGGCGCCGCCGAGGCCGACGCGAATGTCGCCGTTGTGCGTGCCCAGGCGATACACGCCGTTGTCGCGGATGGTGCCGTTGAACGTCACTTCGCCGTTGATCGTGAACGCCTCGAGGTTCGATGTCTGCGCGTTATCGATGAAGACGTTGCCGTTGGTGGTCTCGGCGGTGATTTCGCCGGTGACGTTGGTGATCCGGATCCCTTCATTCACCGTCGTCGCCTGCACGCGGCCGCTGGCCTTGTCGACCGTGATCACGCCTTCCACCGACCGCAGCGACACCGCGCCGGTGCCGCCGGTGACGCGCGCGTTGCCGTGCACGGTCTCCACGGTCACTTCCGCGGTGGTGCCTTCGATAGTCGCGTCGAGATACGTGCCGGAGAGGTTCACTGGCATCCAGCGCGGCACGGTGATCTGGTAGTCGACGAGGCCGCCGGGGCCTCGCGAGCCGCTCGCGCGCTGGGTGCGGATGCGTAACGTCATGTCGGTGGTTTCGGCCGTGATCGTTTCGCGCGCGCCGTGCGTCGCCTGGATCCGGACCCTGTCCTGGTCCCACGAGCGCACCACGACTTCACCCGCGTTGTTGCTCACGACGAGGCGCGTGCCCTTGGTGACGTCAACGGTCTGGTCGGAGCGCGGCGACGTTTCGGGTCCGCCCGGGCGTGCCTGGATGGGCGGCTGCTGGGCGTCGAGCGATGGTTGCGCCAGCGAGGTGGCGCTTGTCGCGAGCAACAATGCCGCGGTTACAAGCGCGTGTCTGGGGAATGAAATCATCTCGTTTAGTCTCCGCCTGCTGAAGCGAGGTCCGTGGCATGACGCAGCAGGTCGAGCTTGCGCCGACGCGCGTCTGCCAGATGTGAGTTCAAAAACTGGTTCGCCGGGTCCTGTTCCAATGCCATCCGCGCTTCGTTGATTGCTGCGTCAATTGCTTTCAAGTTCCGTTCGAGGATCAACACCGTTCGCGGGTCGAGCCGATCGCGCTCGTCGCGAAGGATGCGTTCGAGATCCGTGACCGCGGCGTTGAACTGCGCGTCCGCAAAGTTCGCCGGCACGATCTGTCCGGATTGCTCGGGCGAGCCGGCCGGCTCACGATAGGCCTGGATGACTTCCTGCGCCTGGCCACCACCGGTGGACACAGGACGGTTGGACGCCAGCCACGTGAGGCCGGACGCGACCGCGACCAGCAACGATGCCGCCACGGCCAGCTGCGACAACGTGAAGGTGAACGAGCCCTGCAGGGTGGGAGCCTGGCTCGTCGACGCAGGGTGAAGGCGGTCCGCCACTCCCGGCCACAGGTCGCGCGCCGGCAGTTCCTCGCGCCACTGGCCGATTGCCTGCGCGAGGATGTCGTCCTCGCGCAGCGGCTCGTGGTCGGATTCACCGAATCGTCTCTGTTCGCTCATCGCCCCCAACCTTCTTGTGCAAGAGCCCGCGCAGTGTTTGCCTCGCGCGATGCAGTTGCGACTTCGACGTGCCCGGCGATACCCCGAGCATGTTGCCGATCTCTTCGTGCTTGTACCCCTCGACGTCGTGGAGCACGAACACCTGCCGGGCACCGTGCGGCAGCTGCTCGATCGCTGCCTGCAAGTCCATGCTGAGGTCCATGTGCTTGGTCCGCGCCGCCGGTGCCGCGTCGAGCACCGCTTCGCCGTCCGCCAGGAACCTCTCGCGCGCCGCGCCGAGCGTCCGGAACCGCTCGATGATCACGTTCACGGCCAGCCGGTGCAACCACGTCGCAAAGGACGACTCGCCACGGAACAAGGCGAGTTTCTGCCACGCGCGGACGAACACGTCCTGCGTCAGTTCTTCGGCTGCGTCGGGTCCGGCCATCCGCCGCGCGAGATTGAAAATCCGCGGCATATGGGCCCGGTATACCCGCTCGAAAGCCGCCGTATCCCCTTGAGTCGCAAGGACGACGTCGTCCACCGGCACTTGTTTGGATGAAAGGAAATAGGGAAGGGTTGGAAGGTTGCGAGGGCAGGGACCGTTAAAGTCGCCTGCCCTTCGCTTTTCTTACGACTCGATTACGTCTTAGGCCGCGTGAAATCGACCTTCGGGGCGACCTTGGCCGATTCAGGGGCCGTGAAGAGCGGGTAATCGCCCTTGAAACCGAAGATTGCGGCCGTGATGTTGGCCGGGAACTGCCGGCGCGACGTGTTGTAGGCCTGGACGGTCTCGTTGTAGCGCATCCGTTCCACCGCGATGCGGTTTTCGGTGCCGGCCAGTTCATCCATCAGCCGCGCGAAGGTCGCATCGGATTTCAGCGTCGGGTAGTTCTCGACCACGACGAGCAATCGCGCCAATGCCGAGCTCTGTTCGTTGGCCGCCGTAATCCGCTGCTCGGGCGAGGTGGCGCCGGCCAGCTTGGCGCGTGAGTCCGCGATCGCCTGGAACACATCGCGTTCCTGCTGTGCGAACCCCTTCGTCGCCTCGACGAGGTTGGGAATCAGATCGTTCCGCCGCTGGAGCTGGTTTTCGACCTGCGCCCACTGCGTCTTGATCGTCTCTTCCTGGCTCACAAACCGGTTGTACGAGCATCCCGACGACGCCACCGCCGCGCCGGCGAGAACGACAACCACGAGCAATCGCTTCAGACTCTTCATAGCTCCCTTTCTATCATCTCCCGACCCGCACTTCTTCCAGACGAGCGTCTGTTGTTCCCGTCAGGCTCTACCAGCCAGCTCCGCCGCCACCGCCGCCGGAACGGCCACCGCCGAATCCACCGAACCCGCCGCCAAATCCGCCAAAGCCACCGCCCCCCCAACTT
>JALDXK010000623.1:0-3959 GCA_032155105.1 Acidobacteriota bacterium | reverse complement strand
GTCCGGCTATGGCCATCGATCTTCGTCACTTCTGGAGTGGCGTTGCGTGGCGCCGGATGGCATGTCCCTTGAAATGACGCTAGCAACGAAGATGTTGAACCCACTCCGGTCTCAGTGAACACGCTGGCGAGCACGGTCCAATGGTGACCATCGAGACTCAAAGACTCAGACTACGTTGTCCATACGGAGCTGACGCAAGGGTTCTCGCAGAGATCCATTCCGATCCGGACGTCGCTCAGTACGTCCTCGGCGGGGTCCCGTCCGAGGTCGGTCTAGAACAGGCTTGGCGAAATATCGCAATGCTCGTTGGTCACTGGCACCTCAGGGGCTTTGGTCCTTGGATCGTCGAGGACCGTTTGAACGGTGAGGTCGTCGGTCGTGTCGGTTTCTGGGCGCCAGATGGTTGGCCGGGAATTGAATTGACGTGGCTGATGCGACGCTCACGGTGGAATGCTGGGTTCGCGACGGAAGCCGCTTTGGCTGCTCTCACCTGGGCTGCGCGAACACTGCCAACTCGGCGCCTCATCAGTCTCATTCATCCCGACAACGTTCGATCCATCCGGGTCGCTGTGAAGATAGGCGAGGAACTCGAAGGCGAAGTCGTCATGGCCGGGACCAAGTTGCTCGTCTTTGGAGTCACTCTACCGTTGGATTCGGTCAAACCCGTGAGCCGACTTAGAACGGCATGGCTTCAGAGCGCGCAGCGACGAAGTCGTGAGGTTGATGGCGAGGACAGTGGAACCGCAACTTAAACATGGGTAGAAGCCCGAGCAACGCATAGCCCAAGCAAAGAACCGCCGACGTGAATAGCACGGCCAAAACCGTCGCGGGCTTGTGTGGGCGCAGCCGTGGGTCAGTTCTAGCGGCTATCCTCTGTGAACTCCCGTCGTGGCTTCGGCGACCGACGCCGCAAGATCATTATCGTTGCGGAGATTAACCACGCCAGCAGTCCTGCCGCCAGCGTCAGACCGATCAACAGCAGGGTCGCGATGATCGCGGCAGCCACGAGTGACCACGGCCGCAGGACCGATCTCCTCCTGAGTAGCGGAAACAGGCTGGCCGGAATACTCAGCGCTGCGAGTATATGGACCACGCCAGGCACGTTCGTGTGTTTATGGATGGAAGTGACGGAGACGCCGTGAGCGCTTGCCATCAGCCACTCAAGCGATCCTGCCGTCGTCAGCAGAATCGCTCCCGCGATCAGCCATGGTGTATGCGCTGAGCGGGCTGCCGCTTTCTCCTTGCTGGCAGTCTCCACGATCAGACCTTTGCTCTCAGGAGACGTAAAGCATTCGCGATCACCACGAGTGACACTCCCATGTCAGCGGCGATAGCCGCCCACAGACTGGCACGGCCAGAAAACGTCAGGATGACAAACACCACCTTGACGCCCAGAGACGCGACGACATTCTGGCGGATGATGCTGAGAGTCCTCCTCGAATGTTCGATGAGCCACGGCAACCTTGAAAGGTCGTCGGACATCAGGGCAACGTCGGCCGCTTCCACTGCCGCATCGCTGCCTGCCGCTCCCATCGCGATCCCGATAGAGGCGCGTCCCATCGCAGGCGCATCATTGACGCCATCTCCGATCATGGCGACCATGCCAAACCGTGTGACCAGATCCTCGACGGCGCTGACTTTGTCGGCTGGCAACATTTCCGCACGAACGTCATCGATACCGGTTTCAGACGCGATGCGGGTGGCCGTCGCCTTGTTATCGCCGGTCAGCATCACGATGTGCTCGATGCCGACGGCATGAAGACGGCGAACCGCCTCGACGGACTCAGGTCGCACCGCGTCGGCCAGGGCAATGAATCCACAGACGTGATCGTCCGTCCCGACAACGACGACTGTCTGTCCGGCGGAGGAGAGCGACTCAATTTGTCCATGCACTTCGCCCGTTTCCTGACGAAGCTCTTCGAGATAGCGATGCGAGCCTAACCAATAACGCTTCCCGTCCACTCGGCCGGTCACGCCTCGCCCTTGAACAGCCTGGACGTCCTCCGCTGATGTCGAAACGCCCCCGCGCGTTTGGCTATGCGCCACGATCGCCCGTGCCAGAGGATGGTCACTATGGGCATCGAGGGCCGCTGCCGACCGAAGGACTTCGTCTTCGCTATGTCCCGCCAGCGCGATGATCGTCGTCACTTTCGGGGAGCCCATGGTGAGGGTGCCCGTCTTGTCGAGTGCAACCGCGCGGAGCTTTGCAGGAATCTCGATGAACGCTCCGCCCTTCACCAGCACGCCCTGCCGGGCTGCCGCGGCGAGACTCGCGACGACGCTCACCGGCGTGGAAATCACCAGGGCGCAAGGACACCCGATGACGAGCAGTACCAGCGCTCTGTAAACCCAGACGCTCGACTCCGCACCGGCGAACAGCGGCGGAACAATGGCCACGAGGATCGCGGCGGCAAAGATGACGGGCGTGTACACCAGCGCGAACCGATCGACCCACTGTTCAGATGGGGCACGGCGCGTCTGCGCTTCCTCGACCATTCGAATGATCTGGGCGAGCGTTGTCTCGCCAGCGAGTTTGGTCGTCTCTACTTCGAGGGCGCCATCGCCGTTAATGGTGCCAGCAAACACGTCATTGCCAACCGCCTTGTCGACGGGCATGCTCTCGCCAGTAATTGGCGCCTGATTCACCGCGCTACTGCCACGGAGCACCGTTCCGTCGAGCGGAACTCGATCGCCGGGCTTGATGAGGAGACGAGTGCCGACGGCGACATCAGCGGCGGGAACCTCCCTCGCGGTGCCGTCCTCAGATAGAACGCGCGCCGTGGGCGGCGCAATAGCCAGCAGGGCCTCGACCGCTCTTCGTGCTCGGCCGACACTCCACGATTCGAGGGCCAACGAGAACGCAAAAAGAAATGAGACGACAGCCGCTTCGAACCACTCGCCAATAACCGCCGCACCAACGACGGCGACGGTCATCAGCAGGTTCATGTCCGGGCGAAGACGACGAACGGCGTTCCATCCCCTGGGCGCGACAAACCACGCTCCACAGACGATGCCAGCAACGTACAAGGCGACTGAGGCCGAAGGCGGCGAGCTTTCGACAAGGCCCGTGCCTTCACTTCCAAAGGCCGCCGCGACGCCTGCGACGGACGCGTGTACTCCGAACCCCGCGAGCGACAACGCTCCACTTGCGGCCGTCAGGAACGTGCGGCCACGTCCTTGCCAGAAGCTCGTCCGAGCCGCCCCACGTTGCACGTCTGTCCACGGCTCTGCCCGCATACCGGTCCGCGCAACGGCAGTTACGATCTGATCATCAGTGAGCATTACCGCTTGAGCGATGATCATCTTTCCCCGAAGGATGTCGAACGAGAGTTGGTCGGGTTTGACCAATGGCGCGAGTTCCTTGCGGAGGATGGCCACTTCATCCGCGCAGTCCATGCCGTGTATGCGGAATTCCAACGTCCCTGAGTCCGCACCCATAGTCCTGGCAGCCACCATGCCCCCTTAGTCGGTCGTCACGCGTGCGGCAGTGCGCCGGTCCATCCATCCGTGCAACTGGAGATAGAACGTCGGCAGGACGAGAAGCGTGAAGATCGTGGACGTGACGAGTCCACCGATCATGACCACAGCGAGCGGACGTTCAATTTCAGTCCCGTGAAGCTGCAACAGCAGCATCGGCATCAAGCCCAGAGTCGCGGTACCGGCGGTCATGAGCTTCGGTCGTACGCGGCCGATGCTCGCTTCCCGAATCGCTTCGCCAAGCGGCCGACCTTCCGCGAGCAGTCCGCGTGTCTGCGTCACCAATACCAGGCTGTTTTGGACGGCGATGCCAAACAGGCCAATCAACCCGACAAGAGACGACACGTTCCATGTTTCACCCGCAACGAGTAGTGCGATGATGCCGCCGACGAAGGCGACGGGAACGGTTCCAAGAATCAGCAGCGCTTCCGCCGAGGAGCGGAGGGCCAGATTCAAAAGCACGAAGACGCCGAACAACGCAG
>JALDXK010000622.1:0-3964 GCA_032155105.1 Acidobacteriota bacterium | reverse complement strand
GAGGGAAAAGAAGTAATCGATCCCGTTACCACGCCCCCGGCCAGGGTTTGCCCACACGTCCCGAACGTTCCCCATGAATAGAGGAAGTGTCCCTCCCGTCGTAGGCGAGGAGCTTGTTCGATCCCCACCCGTACTAGAGCGCTCCTTGTCGTCCGCTCGACAGCCTGCCAACCAGCCAGGCTCGGGCGGCGCGCCAGTCACGCTTCACGGTAATCACCGAGACGCCAAGCGCCTCGGCGACTTCCTCTTCGCTGAGACCGCCAAAGAAGCGCAGCTCGACGACGCGCGCGGCGCGTGGATCGGCTTTCTCCAACTTGGCCAGCACGTCGTCAAGTGCAAGGAGATCTTCGCTGCGCGCGACTGGATTCCAGCCGTCAACGGCCGATAGGCTGACGCGCTGCTGCACACCGCCTCGTTTCTCGGCCACACGCGCCCGTGCGTGGTCGATGAGGATCCTCCTCATCGTCTGTGCGGCGACGGCAAAGAAGTGGGCGCGGTCGTTGTAGGCGATGGGCTGCGCACCCAGCATGCGCAGGCAGACCTCGTTGACCAGCGCGTTCGGTTCGAGGGTGTGATCGGCGCGCTCATGGTGAAGGAAACGCGCGGCGATCTGTTGGAGCTGAGGATGCACAATCGCAAATAGCCGGTCACGGGCGGCGGCGTCACCGTGCCGCCAGTCGCCGAGCCATCGCGTGATCTGCTGCGAAAGCGGTGTGGATTCCACCGTGCTGCGATGATACCGGGACGCAGACGGCTTCGCCATCGCGGCACTCCAACCGGGGCGTATGATCGCGGCCGTCCACCGAAGCAGCCCTTGTCGGGCCTGATACGAAATCAGGCAAGCGTGCGCTATAGAGGTTAGACAGCAGCCCCGGCTTCCATATGCCTGAGCTACCTTCACTCGAAACGGTCAGCCCGGACGACTTCCGGCGTATCAGGGAAGTATTCGAAGCGGCGTTGAGCCGACCCGAGTCCGAACGGCGCGCATACGTGGTTCGAGCGTGTGGCGACAACACTCTGATTCTCACGGAAGTCGAGCGCATGCTCGCCGCCGACGCGGAGCATGACGGCCTGTTCGATCGTGGCGACCTGGCGGGGACGCCACGACAGCACGAGGGGCTCGGGACGCAGTGCTCGTCGTGTAATGCGATGCTCGGCGCCGCCGACCGCTTCTGCCGGGCATGTGGGACGCCTGCGGGCGCACTGCAGGGCGACGAAGGCCGGTTCAGAGCGGGGGCGCTCTTTGCCAATCGTTTCCGCATGGTCGCGCGACTCGGTCGCGGCGGGATGGGGGAAGTGTACCGCGCCCACGATCTGGAGCTTGGGCAGCCAGTCGCGCTGAAGTTTCTCACGGGTCCAGCAAGAGCCGGAGACTACGCGCAGGCGGTGGGGCTCGATGAGCGTGCGCGTGCGCGGTTGCGCAACGAGGTGCGCCTCGCGCGTCAACTCGCACACCCCAACGTCTGCCGCGTCTACGACATCGGCGAGGCACACGGAGATCTATATCTGTCGATGGAGTACGTCGACGGGGAGGATCTGGCGGCTTTGCTGAAGCGCATCGGCCGGGTGCCGATCGACAAAGGGATCGAGATCGCGCGGAAGCTCTGCGCGGGCCTTGCCGCTGCCCATGCGAAAGGCGTCCTGCATCGGGACTTCAAGCCCGCGAACATCATGATCGACAGCCGCGGCGAGGTCCGCATCATGGACTTCGGGTTGGCCGCGATCGCCGATCAGCTCGACACGAACGATGCGTTCAGCGGCACACCGGCGTACATGGCGCCGGAACAACTGGCGGGGACGGGGGCGACCAGGCAGAGCGACCTGTACGCGCTCGGCCTCGTGCTGTATGAGCTGTTTACCGGCAAGCCGCCGTTTGCAGGGAGAGATCTTCAGGAGCTCCAACGCCAACGCGCGGAGACACCGAAGACGCCGTCGACGCTGATTCCTGACATCAGCCCTCGGCTCGAGCGCGCCATCCTCAGATGCCTCGAACCCGAGCCGAACCTTCGGCCGGCGTCCGCACTGGAGGTCGCGGTGTCGCTGCCGGGCGGCGATCCGCTGGCAGAGGCGCTTGCCGCGGGAGAGACGCCGTCCCCCGACCTCCTGGCCGCGTCGGGCCCAAGAGAAGCGCTTCGACCACGGACTGCCGCCGTGCTGCTTGCGTGCGTCGCAGCGGTGTTCGTGACGACAATTTTTCTTGCGCCGCGGGCACAGACTGTCGCGCGACTGCCGCTCAGGCATCCACCGGAGGTTCTCACGGAAAAGGCACGTGAGGTCATTCGTGCGCTCGGATACACGGGGGAGCCGGTGGACTCGGCGTCCGGCTTCCGCAACGAAAGCGGTTGGCTCGAGTCTGTTGGAACGGCGATGCCCGCGGACGCGAGCCGACAGACGTGGACCGAGCGACTCTCCCTCGCACCGTACCCCATCGCGTTCTGGTACCGGCAAGGCGCGTCGGCGCTGGTGCCGCCGCTCACCACGATTGACCTCGCGGGGAGGGCGGCGCCGAGCAGTCGAATGCCGATGGTGTCAGACGAAGTTACCGTCGACTTGGATCTGGATGGCCGTTTGCTGACATTCAGGGCGGCACTTCATGGACCAGAGCACGAAGGGAATTCGAACGAAACAACACCTGGCTGGGACGTGCTCTTCAATGCCGCGCAATTCGACATCCGCCGGTTCAGCCGAGTGGAGCCGCGCTCGATTGCCCTCGATGTGACAGACCAACGGATCGCGTGGACCGGCGAGTACGGCAGTCCTATGAGCGTACCCGTGCACGTCGAAGCGGGAGCGTATCAGGGCCGGCCCGTATACTTCGAAGTCCTGTTCCCTTGGACAACCGGAGGCGGCGAGTCTCGAGAACGATCAGCTTCAACGCTTCCTCGGTACTGGACGTTCGTTGGATTGACCCTCCTCGTCGTGATGGCCGTTTTCGCGCGACACAACTGGAAGACCGGGCGCGCCGACGTTCGAGGTGCTGCGCTCGTCGGCGTGGCAACCTTCGCAGCGTTGCTGCTCTCGCTGATCATGGGCACCCATGACACGCTCGCCGGCAGCTGGGTTCTTGTTCTGGCGGTGTCGGAGGGCGTAACCGCAGCCATTCAATACTTGGCGTTCGAACCGTGGGTGCGCCGTCTTTGGCCGCATGCGCTCATTACGTGGTCGCGAGTACTCGCGGGCCAGTGGCGCGACCCTGTCGTTGGGCGGGACGTGATGATTGCTGTCCTGGCTGCGGTAGCGATCAATTGTCTCAGCCATGCGCTCTATCTTGGCTTCAGCCCCTCGGGCGCTCCCGCTGCTTCAAGCGTCCCTGAATTCGATACATCGCAATTCACGCTCGATCAGTTGATGGGCCCACGGTTCATCGGATCGGCTGGGTTCCGCGCTCTAGCCCTTGGGTTATTTTCGGCACTGTTGATGTTCTTCCTGATGTTCCTGTGCCGCGCGTGCCTCCGCAGACCGTGGCTCGCCACACTGGCTTTTGTTGGACTCTTCGCGCCGCTTGCAGCCGTCTCGTTCTCGCAGGGTGACTGGATTGGACCCATCGTCATGGTTCTGAACGTTGTCTTATTGGTGTTGATGATGGTTCGCTTTGGACTGCTGGCGCTGGTCGTGACGGGTGCCATGGGTGTGTTCATTGAACGCGGTCTTCTCACGAATGATTTCGGCGCGTGGTACGGCGAGAGCTCTCTCGTGGTCGTGGTCGTGGTCAGCGCGTTGGCTCTGTGGGCGTTCCGCACGTCACTCGGCGGACGGCCGCTGCTTTCTGCTGATCCGGCCAAGGCGTGACGGGTTCCCTGCAGGCATGACCCAGAATTCTTCGGACACGTCGCGCTCGCGGAGCGACTGAAAACCTGAACTGCTGACAACGCCAACGTTCGATGCCGCGGACGACTGTCGTCCGGCCGTTTACCACGCCCCCGGCCAGGGTTTGCCCACGAGGAACTCCGGGTTCGCGCCCTTA
>JALDXK010000621.1:0-3972 GCA_032155105.1 Acidobacteriota bacterium | reverse complement strand
TGGCCGAGCTCGCGCATCTTCCCAACGCGGACGGCGTGCACCCGGTCTGGCAGAGCGCGGAGCTCCCCCAGATGGCCGTGGTCGCGCTACCGGATGCGCCTGCCGAGGAACGCGGCGGCTTCCAGAAGAACCTCGCCGCGGCGAGGATCAGGATGAAGAGAAGGATCAGGCGAGCCACGGCGGCCTCACTTGCTACCGGCAGAATCCGGGTGCGCGGCCTTGATCCCTTCGAGTCCCTTTTTCGCCGCCTGGCCCTCGGGCGAATCCGGCGACAGCTCAACCACCTGCTGCCACGCCTGCGCCGCGCCGGGCAGATCCTGCTTGCCGAACGCGCGCACGATGCCGACGTTCAGCAGCGTCTTGATGTGCTTGGGATCGACCTTGAGCGAATGATCGAACTGCGTCAGCGCGCGGTCGGCCTGGTTCATGTAGTAGTAGGCCACGCCCAGGTCCGTCGACACGTTCGCGTCGTTCGGGTTCAGCGCAATCGCCTTCTCGTACCAGCCGATGGCGTCCTTGTACTGTTCGGCATCGAAATAGATGTTGCCGAGCTGCACGAGGGGCTGCGGATCCTTCGCGTTCTGCGCCGCCACGCTCTGGAGCGCCTTCACGCGCTCCGTGTCGATCGGCACGGGCTGCGGCGACGCCGGCTGTGGCGCGGGAGCGGCCTGGGCCACGGGCGCGGCGGCCGGCACGGGGCCGCGGGCCTGCTGACTGCCCAGCACCCAGCCGATGATCACGCCGAACAGGATGCCGGCAATGCCGAAGACGATGGCGTCAGCTCGCATAAGTGAATTCTCAGGATAGCAACGAGCGGCGCAGCCAGTCCACCAGCACGCGGGCGACGTCTTCGTCGCGTGCGAGGAGCACCGTGCCGTGGCCGGCGGCACTCGAGACGTGCTGCTCACGCGGCCCAGACGTCTCGGCAGCGAAATCACGCTGCGTCCGCAGCGCCAGCGGATCCTCGCTGCTGGCGGCGAGCCACAACGAACGGGCTCCCAGCCGTTTCACCAACCCGGTATCAGTGCGCAAACCACGGTAATCGAGCGACGGCGACAGCAAGCCAATCGCCCGCACCTGCGGCAGCTCCGTCGCGGCCAACAGGGCGAGGCTGGCGCCAAGGGAGGCCCCAACGATGGCGATGGCGTCGGGCCGCACGTTCGGCCGCGATGCGAGCCACCGCGCGGCGGCGCGTACGTCCTGCACCATCGCGGCGAGATCGCCGGCCGATCCGGATGAACCGCCGTGGCCGCGCAGATCGATCGCGAGCGCGGTGATGCCGGCATCCTGAATGCGATCGGGCAGCCCGTGCCAGTCGCCCTTGTTGCGCGACAGCATGTGCACCAGGACCACGCCTGGCGCCCTGTCCTCCGAAGCGCGAGACGCGAAGGAGGGGCGGTTCGACGATTCGTAAAACTCGGCGGCCAGCGAGGTGCCGTCGAGCGACGGGAACGTCACCGGCCTGCCCGAGGCCTCCACTGAGGAAGCCATCAGCACCATAGCGAGCAGCACCGCCGAGAGTGCCGCAACGTATTCCTTCACCACGCGCCCAAGGCCCACGAAGATGGCGCGGCTGATCAGCGCGTGCCCGATCGACACCTCGTCGAGATGCGGCAGCGTGCGGAACAGCGTCAGGTTTTTCAGATCGAGATCGTGGCCAGCGTTGACCCCGATGCCGTGGTCGAACGCCACCTGCGCGGCAGTCGAGTATTTCTTGAAGCTTTCTTCAGCGGCGGCGGGGCCACGCTCGAAGGCGCGGGCGAACGGCTCGGTATAGAGCTCCACGCGATCGGCGCCCATGCGCTTCGCCCAGTCAATCGCCTTCGGTTCCGGATCGACGAACAGGCTGACGCGCACACCGCTGGCCTTGAGCGCGCCGATCTGTCCCGACAGCAGGTCGGCCGGCGTATCGGCCGGCCAGCCCGCTTCGCTCGTAATCTCACCTGGCTTCACCGGCACCAGCGTGCACTGATCCGGTTTCACCGCGAGCACCAGCTCGAGAAAGCCGGGGCGTGGATCGCCTTCGATGTTGTATTCGACGCGGCCGCGCAACGGCGAGAGTTCGCGCGCGATCTCGTGGACGTCGGTGATGGTGATGTGGCGCTGGTCGGCGCGCGGATGCACCGTGATGCCCGGCGCGCCCGCATCGATGCACGTGCGCACCGCCTCGATCACCGACGGCAACTGACCACCGCGCGAATTCCGCACGGTCGCCACCTTGTTCACGTTGACCGATAGCTTGACCAAGATTCTTAACTTCTGATTCTTAACTTCTGATTTTTAACTTTTAACTCTTAACTTTTAACTACGCCAGATTCGCCCGCACCACGCCGGCAATTTCATCTGCCCACGCGCGAATCTCTGCATCGTCTTTCCCCTCGAGCATGATGCGCAGCAGCGGTTCGGTGCCCGAGTAGCGCACGAGCAACCGGCCGTTCCCAGCCAGGCCCTGCTCCACCCGCTTCATCGTGTCGGCAATCGCCGGCACCGTCTTCAAGTCGGTCTTCTCACGCACGCGCACGTTCACCAGCACCTGCGGATACGTCACCAGCGCCCCGGCGAGATCCTCGAGTGTCTTGCCGCTCTCGATGATGATCCGCAGGACGTTCAGCGCCGTGGCCAGCCCGTCGCCGGTGAACAGGTGATCCGAGAAGATGACGTGACCCGACTGCTCGCCGCCGAGCGCGAGCCCGCGCTTGATCATCTCTTCCATCACGTACTTGTCGCCCACCGCGGTGCGCACCATCTCGATGCCGCGATCGCGCAGCGCAATCTCGAGCCCGATGTTGCTCATCACGGTGGCGACGATCGAGTTACCGGGAAGCCGGCTGCGATCCTTCAGGTAGATCGCCGCCATCAGCAGGATCGCGTCGCCATCGACGACGCGGCCCTCGTGATCGACGAACAACGCGCGATCGCCGTCGCCGTCGAACGCCACGCCAAGCGCCGCCCTCGATTTCACGACGGCCGCCGACAGCCCTTCGAGGTGTGTCGATCCGCAGTCGAGGTTGATGTTGCGGCCGTTCGGGGAGACGCCAATCGTTTCGAGGTCGAATCCCAGCCTCGTGAACAGCGCCGGCGCGATCAGGGACGTCGCTCCGTTCGCACAGTCGATCACCACGCGTGACCCGGCCATGCGCCCCGCCGAGGTCAGGATCACGTCGAGGTGCTCGACGTAGTGAGCAGAAAGATCTTTCCGGTCGATCGTGCCCGGCACATCCGGTACCGACCACGACGGGTCGGCCACCAGCTTCTCGACCGACGATTCCAGCTGCTCGGTGAGTTTCGTGCCCGAGCCGCCGAAGACCTTGATGCCGTTGTCTTCGTACGGATTGTGCGACGCCGAGATCACGAGGCCCGCGTCGAACCCTTCGGTCCGCGCCAGGTACGCCACCGCGGGCGTGGGCACCACGCCGGCGCTCACCACCGTTGCGCCCTCACTCGTCAGCCCGCGCGCCAGCTCCTCCTCGATCCAGGTTCCCGATTCGCGGGTGTCGCGACCGATGACAAATCGCAGGGTTCTCGACGAACCTAACGGTTCGTCGCCGCCTGTCATCTGTCTGTCTTGCGGCGACAAACCTTTAGCTTTTTCGCCCACCATTGCCTTTGCAATTGCCGCTCCCACTCGCGACACTGTGGAGCGATCCAAGGGAGCGTTCCCCGCCTTGCCGCGAATTCCATCCGTGCCAAATAGCTTCATTGTTGTCTCGGGGCAATCGTCACCGTGACGACTGCCGTTTGCGGCGAGCGCAGACGGAGGCTCGAATCGGGCACGCCGATCGTCACGACCTCCCGGACCGATCGCGTCTGGTCCTGCACCGACACCGGCTCGGTTATTGCCGCCTGCAGCCGCTTCAACGCGGTTTCAGGGCCGGCCACTTCGACCACCGTCGGATCGCTCGTCACCCTGGTCACTTCATAGCCGGGCGCCGGCCGGCCTTCCACGTCGGGTTCCACCGGCACGCTCCGCAG
>JALDXK010000620.1:0-3975 GCA_032155105.1 Acidobacteriota bacterium | reverse complement strand
GCGCTGGTCCGCGCGCGGACGTGGCGCGCGGCGGGTTGCGCCCTCGCGGCAATCATCGCCGGCATCGTCGTGCTCGAAGGCATCCGGCGCGGCGGCCTCGCGATGGTGCTGCCCGGTGTGATGCTCGGAGCGGTGTTGAGCCTGCTGGCGCCGCGGCCGCGGCTGGCCCTGGCGACGCTCGCGGCCCTGCCTGTGATGGTGCTGCTCGCTTTGAGCCTGCCCCCCGTTCAGGAGCGCGTGCTCACACTGCTGCAGCGCGCTGTGTCTTATCATGCCGGTCACGTCGGGTCGGCCGGCATCGCGTACCAGATTGTCGAACCGAGGTATTACCGCGACCCGGGGTTGACGCGCGAGATGCCGCCGCGCGAGCTGGCGGCGTTTGTGGTGAAGGCCACTGCCAGTTATTTCGGCGAACCGCTGCCCTGGCACGCCGAATCACGTCTGCTGAAGGCGTATTTGCCGGAGCAGATGGCGTGGCTCCTGCTCGTGCTGCTCGCCGTCGCCGGCATCGGTGCTGGGTTTCGGCTCGACGCGGCGATGACGGGCATGCTGGTGGGACACGCGATCATGGCGATCGCGGTTGTCGCGATGACGAGCGGTAACATTGGCACGCTCATTCGCCACCGCGGCCTCGCGATGCCCTACCTCGCATGGCTGGCCGGCGTGGGATTCTGCGAGCTCGTGCGCCTCGCCATGCCGGCACCGGCACACAACAAGGGTGGACAGCCTCATGGCGATCGTTGACGGACACGGGCGGGTGCTGGGGCGATGGAACCTGGTTGACGTCCTGCTCGGGATCTTCTTCCTGGTGCTCATCCCGCTGGCCTACGGCGCGTATCTGCTGTTCCGCGAGCCAACGCCTACGCTGACCCGCGTTGAGCCGGCGGAGCTCACCATTGGACCCAACATGCGATTCAAGGTCCGCGGCGAGAACCTGCGTCCGTACCTGCGCGTGTCGCTCGACAATCACCAGGGCAAGACGTTCCTCTATGCCGATAGCACTGAGGCCCAGATCGACGTCCCAGACGTGCCGCCAGGCACCTACGACGTCGTGCTCTACGATCAATCGCAGGAGCGCCACCGCCTGCCGAAGGCGCTCACGATTAGACCCTCAGCGATGCCGGAGGCGAAGCTGGTGGCGATTGGGACCTTCGGCAATCTCCGCGCGGAACAAATCGCCGGCCTCAAGCCAGGTCTCGTGATCGACGGCGTTGGCGTCGTCGAGGCCGTCGGCACGCCGGTGCCGCAAACGACGCGGGTGTTCGTGCGGCCGGGCACGGTCGAAATCCCGGTGCCGAACGCGCAGATGGTTCCCGCGAGGCTGCGTATGGCGTGTTTCGTGCGGTCGAATGTCGGCCAGCCTGAATGCGTGGGCGGCGGGCTCTCCGTGCAGCCTACGACGCTGCTGTTCCTCGACACACCGAACGGCCGCATGGCGTTCCAGATCGATCAAGTGCTGGGGCCTCGCGAACTGGAACCAGTACGGATTACCGTCCGTTTCAGCGGCGAACCGGGAGTGGTGTCGCAGATTCGCGTCGGCGATCGCGATCTCGGGGACGTCCGCAACGAACTGTCGGCGACAGGCACCGTCGACGCCATCGGTCGAGCCGACCAGTCTACGCGCGATGTCCGCATGACCGTGCAGGCGCAACGCGACACCACCGGCTGGACGTACGCGATGACGCCGTTGCGGCTGGGGAGTGCCTTCACGCTCAGGACTCCGAAGTATGAAGTGCGCGGCCAGGTGATCGAGTTGAGTCCCGAATACTCTCCGCCCGTGCAATGAACGAATCCCGATATCCGGACCTTCAGGCGGATCCGGCCGCCATTCTCGAAGCGAGCGCGCCAGTGCGCGCGGCCCAGGCCCTGATCGATGCGGTTGGTGCCGCGGCGCCGACGTCGCGCGGGTGGCAGCCGATCCACCGCACCGTTCGTGAATGGCGTGCCCTCACACCGGCGGCACGACAGTTCTACCTCGGTGTCACGCTGGTGGTCGCACCGGTCGCGCACATCCTGCTTTCGCTCTGGCGCGGTCTCGACCCGGGCTGGCTGTGGCTGGTGATTCCCGTCACCGCTGCGCTCGTGGGTGGCGTGTGCATCGTGGCGTCGCGTTCCGGGCCGGGCGCGCAAACGTGAGCGGCGGCAATGCGATTCGCGTCCTGGCGCTGTCGCCCATTCCGGAAGAAGGCGCGGGCTGCCGCTTTCGAGTGAGCCAATACATTCCGTACCTCGAAGCCAACGGCTTCACCGTCGCCGTCGAACCTTTTTATACGCCGGATTTTTTCAGGCTCGTCTATCGCCCTGGGCATTTCCTGCGCAAGACGGCTGGGTTTACGAAACTCGTCCGGCGCCGGCTCGAGGTCGTGCGCTCGCTGCAGGATTACGATCTAGTCCTGCTGTACCGCGAGGCCATCCCGATTGGTCCGCCGTGGATCGAACGCGCCATCGCTAAGCGCGGTCTGCCGATCGTCCTCGACTTTGACGACGCCATTTTCCTGCGGAGCGTCAGCGAGGCCAACCGGGCGATTGCGTTCCTCAAGAATCCCGCACGCGTGGCCGAGGTCATCCGTCTCAGTCGTCACGTGATCGTCGGTAACACCTTCCTCGCCGAGTATGCGAAAGATTTCAACCCGGCCGTGACCATCGTGCCGACGGTCGTGGATACGACGAAGTTCGTGCCGCGCGCCGATCGCGCCATGCCGCCCAGCGGACCGGTGGTGGGCTGGATCGGCAGTCCAACGACGTATCACTATCTCGAGAGCATGGCGGGACTGTTGCGCGAGGCAGCCAGCCGGCACCAGTTCACGCTCAAGATCAGCGGTGCGGGCAAGGCGGTGCGGTTCGACGGCGTGGCGGTGCAGGACGTGCCTTGGTCGACGAGCCGCGAGGTGGAGCTGTTCAGTACGTGCGACATTGGGATTTACCCGCTCAGCGATGACGACTGGGCGCGCGGCAAATGCGGCTTCAAGGCGATTCAGTTCATGGCGTGCGGCGTGCCGGTGGTGGCCGCCGCCGTCGGCGTCAACCGCGAGATCATCCGTGATGGCGAGAACGGGTTTCTCGCCTCGACGCATGGCGAGTGGGCGACCAAGCTCGAGCGCCTGCTCACCGACCCGGCGTTGCGCGAGCGGTTTGCGGCGGCCGGGCGTCGCACCATCGAGCAGCACTACGCGCTTCACGTGACAGCGCCGCAGATCGAGCGCATCCTTCGTGACGCGGCCACAGGACGAACATGACCCCAGAAAAAAATTTCGCGATCACCGGGGTGGCGGGTTACATCGCCCCGCGGCACCTCAAGGCCATTCAGGACACCGGCAACCGCCTCGTCGCGGCCACCGATCCGCACGACGCGGTCGGGATCCTCGATCGCTTCGCGTTCGAGTGCCGCTTCTTCTCGGAGTTCGAGCGGTTCGATCGCCATCTCGAGAAACTGCGCCGGGGTCCGGACGAATCGCGCGTCCACTATGTGACGGTGTGTTCGCCGAATTACCTTCACGACGCGCACATTCGCCTGGCGTTGCGGGTCGGTGCCAACGTCATCTGCGAAAAGCCGCTGGTGATCAATCCGTGGAACCTCGATGCGCTCGAGGAGCTGGAGCGCGAAACCGGGTGCCGCGTGTCGACGATCCTCCAGCTGCGAGTCCATCAACAGCTCATCGCGCTGCGAGAGAAGCTGATGGCGCGCACGGATCGCCGCCACCAGGTGCAGTTGACCTACATCACCGCACGCGGCGGATGGTACGACGTGTCGTGGAAAGGCCACGAAGAGCGATCCGGCGGCATCGTCACCAACATCGGCATTCACTTCTTCGACCTGATCGGGTGGTTGTTCGGCGCGGCGCGGCGGTCGGACGTGCACGTGCGCGAAAAGCATCGTGCCGCCGGGACGCTCGAACTCGCGCGCGCGGACGTGCAGTGGTTCCTGTCAACCGATCAGCGAGATCTGCCGTTTGCGCCGCAGCCGGGCGTGAAGAC
>JALDXK010000619.1:0-3980 GCA_032155105.1 Acidobacteriota bacterium | reverse complement strand
CACCAGCACAACCCCCAACCCAACCCGCCGCACCACCGGTCACGCGGTTCGAAGAGCTTCGCCGCGGCGTCGGCATGTTCATCGGGCAGGGCGGCACCATCGGCTACCTGGTGAACGGCGATGGCGCGCTGGCGGTCGATAGCCAGTTCATGAACACCGCCGAGATCTGCGTGGCGGGACTGAAACAGCGCGCGCCGAAGGGCATCGCCATGCTGCTCAACACCCATCACCATGGCGATCACACGGGCGGCAACAAGGCTTACGGCGTCAGCAAGATCGTCGCGCACGAGAACTGCCTGAAGTCGCACCGGGCCACCACCGAGAAGACCGCGGATCAGCAGGCCTATGCCACGGCGACGTTCGCGGACACCTGGTCGGAGAAGTTCGGCAACGAGACCATCGAGATGCGTTACTTTGGGCCCGGCCACACGGGCGGTGACGCGGTCGTCCACTTCCAGCAGGCCAACGTGATGCACATGGGCGACCTGCTGTTCAACCGCGCCCATCCGAACATCGATCGCGCGCAGGGCGCGCGCATCGACAACTGGATCACGATTCTCGACACTGTTGCCAAGCGCGCGTCGAACGACACCATCTTCATTGCCGGTCACGCCAAGGACAACGCCGTCAAGAACAGCAGGGCCGAGATCACGCACTTCCGCAATTACCTGACTGCGGTGCTCGATCATGTCCGCGCCGGAGTGAAGGCCGGCCAGTCGAAGGAAGAGATCCAGAAGACGCCGGCGATGAAGGGATTCGAAGACAACGTGTCGCCGAATGCCAGGTTGACGATGGCCTTCGTGCTCGGTATCGCCTACGACGAAGTCACCGGTAAATGAAAAGTTAAAAGTTAAAAGTTAAAAGTTAAATACATCCATGACGACACGCAATCGGATCGCTGTTACGACACTCGCCATCTCACTTGCCGGCGCCGCCCTGGTTGCGCAGGCGCCGGCGCCGCCGACGCCGGTCATGACCGAGAAAACGGCGGGCACTGGCCCGCTCGATCGGCTGTGGTTCCGGGCCATCGGGCCGGGCACGCCGTCCGGCCGCGTCGACGATCTCGCGGTGCTCGAGAGCGATCCGACCACGTTCTATGTGGCCATGGCGACCGCCGGCGTCTACAAGACGACCAACGCCGGCACCACCTTTACGTCAGTGTTCGACAACGAAGGCAGCGGCTCGGTTGGCGCGATCGCGATTGCGCCGACAGACGCGAACCTCGTCTGGGTCGGCACCGGCGAAGCCAACAATCGGCAGAGCTCCTCCTGGGGCGACGGCGTCTACAAATCCACCGACGGCGGCCGCAGCTGGCGGAACATGGGGCTGCGCGACAGCAGGCAAGTGGCGCGCATCATCGTCGATCCGGCGGACTTCAACGTCGTCTACGTGGCATCACCCGGCAACTTGTGGGGGCCGGGCGGCGAGCGTGGCGTGTACAAGACAGCCGACGGCGGCCTCACCTGGAACCGGGTGCTGCATGTCGACGACGACACCGGCGCGACGGATCTCGTGATGGATCCGGCGAACAGCAAGACGCTCTATGCAGCCACCTACCAGCGCCGCCGCCAGCAGTGGGGCATGAACGGCGGGGGCGCCGGCAGCGGCATCTGGAAGTCGACGGATGGCGGCCGGACCTGGGCGAAGATCGAGACCGGCCTGCCCACCGGTGCGAAAGGCCGCATTGGTCTCGCGATCTACCGCGCCAACCCCAACGTGCTCTACGCCACGGTCGAGTATCCCGGCGAGAGCGGCGTGTATCGCACCGACGATGCCGGCGCGTCCTGGCGGAAGCTGAGCGACACCAATCCGCGCCCGATGTACTTCAGCCAGATCCGTATCGATCCGCAGTCCGACTCGCGTATTTACGTGCTCGGCGTGTCGCTGCACGTATCGGATGACGGCGGCCGCACCTTCCGCGGCGACGGCGCGGCGCGCATTCACGTCGATCACCACGCGATGTGGATCAACCCGCGCGATCCGCGGCACATCATCATCGGCAACGACGGCGGCGTCAGCATTTCGCACGATCGCTCGCAGACCTGGGCATGGATGCCGAACGTCCTCGGTGCGCAGGCGTATCACGTGGAGTTCGACATGCAGACGCCGTATCACGTGTGCGCGGGGCTGCAGGACAACAACACCTGGTGCGGCCCGAGCGCGGTGCGGACCAACAGCGGCATCCACAACGACAACTGGTACGTGATCAGCGGCGGCGACGGTTTCCAGCCGCTGATGGATCCGACCGACGCGCGCATCGTCTATGCGGAGTCGCAGGATGGCCGCATGAGCCGGACGGATCGGTTCACCAACGAGCGCACGAGCATTCGCCCCGAGCCGGCGGAATTGAAACCGGGTGAACCGCCGCCGTATCGCTTCAACTGGGACACCGCGATGCAGTTGTCGCCGTTCGATCCGGCAACCATCTACATCGGCGCCAACCTCGTGCTGAAGTCCGCGGATCGCGGTCGCTCATATCAGCCGATCAGCCCCGACCTGACGACGAATACCGACCGCGAAGCGCTCTCGATCATGGGCGTGGTCGGCAAGGAGATTCGCATCGCCAAGCACGACGGCGTCGGCTCGTTCGGCAACATCGTCACGCTCGAAGAATCGGCCGCGCGGCAGGGCGTGGTGTGGGTCGGCAGCGACGACGGCGTGGTCAGCCTGACGCAGGACGCCGGCAAGACGTGGACCAACGTCTCGTCGAATATCTCGGGCCTGCCGAAGTGGACATATGTGTCAGACGTATTGCCATCGCGCGCGGCAGCCGGTACGGCGTATGTGGCCTTTGACGGTCATCGCGGCGGCGACTTCAACACCTATGTGTTCGCGACCACCGACTACGGCGCCACCTGGAAATCGATCGCCGGCAACCTGCCGAAGGGCGAAGTGGCCCGCGGCCTGGCCGAGGATCGGCGCAGCCCCGAGATCCTCTATCTCGGCACCGAAACCGCCCTGTGGGTGAGCTGGAACCGCGGCGGGCAGTGGACGCGCGTCAAGGCCAACCTGCCGACGATGCCGATCTACGAGATCAAGCAGCACCCGCGCGACAACGACCTGATCCTCGCCAGCCACGCGCGCGGGATCTGGATTCTCGACGACCCCACGCCGATCCAGCAGTGGGCGAAGTCGGAAAGCGCCGACGCGTTCCTGTTCGATGCCGAAGGCGCGATGATCATGAACGCCGCCAACGATCAGATGAAGGGCTTCGAGGGCGACCGCCTGTTCCTCGGCCAGAATCCCGCGCCCGGCGCGACGCTCGCGTATCGGCTCAAGAGCGACGCGAAGGAGGTTAAGTTCACCATCAAGGATGGCAGCGGCAACACCGTTCGCACGCTGGACGGCGCCGACGTGCGCGATCGCAACAAGGCCGGCCTCAACATCGTGAAGTGGGACCTTCGCGTGCAGCCGCTGCAACCCCTGCCGCCACCTCCGGGTGCGCCGGCGGGCGGCGGTGGTGGCGCTGGCGGTGGCGGCGGGTTTGGCGGCGGCGGCAACAACGGTCCGTACGTCTTGCCCGGCACCTACAAGGCGACCTTGAACGTCAACGGCCGCGACGTGCAGACGATCGACGTAGCCGTGAAAGGCGATTCGATGATCCAGATCACGGACGCCGATCGCCGCGCGTGGTTCGACACCGCGCGCGATCTGCACGACCTCCAGGCGAAGGCGAACCAGGTCGCCGAGATGGTGCAGAACGCGTTTGCGCAGGTCGGCGTGCTGCAGCAGCAGACGCGCAACCAGACGCTCCCGCCGAACGTGAAGCAACAGCTCGACGGCGTGGTCAAGGAATTCGAAGTTGTGCGGCGTCGTCTCGGCCTGGGTCAGCAGGGGGGTGGCGGCGGCGGATTTGGCGGCAACACCGAGAACCTGCGCGGACGCATCCAGCAGCTGAAGGGCCAGGTGATGGCATCGACGGCCGTCCCGACCAACACGCAGATGATGCAGGTTCGCGACGTGCGGGCGCAGCTACCCGG
>JALDXK010000618.1:0-3980 GCA_032155105.1 Acidobacteriota bacterium | reverse complement strand
CCTTTGTCGCGACAGGTCGCGACGACGAGGACCCGCATTGATGCGAGATGCGGCGTGAGCTCCTGCAGCAGCTGCAGCGTCGACTCATCCGCCCAATGCAAGTCATCGATCAACACCACGGTCGCCAACCGGATCGAGAGTCGCCGTGTGAAGTCCACATAGGCGGGGAACAACATCCGGCGTTGGTATTCAGCAGGAACGATTGAGGCTGGAGGAATATCGGGATAGAAGCGGCGCAATCCCGGGACGATCGTGGCGATCTCGGGCGACGCCTCACCGATCGCCACCCGCACTTCTTGCAGCACCTGCCGTGCCGCCTGCTCCACGATTTCCACGAACGGACCGTATGGAGGCGCGCCTTGCTGCTCGACGCACTGACCACTCAACACGAGGCAGCCTCGATCGCGGCCGAGTCGGTGCAGTTCGCGCGCGAGACGGGTCTTGCCGACGCCAGACTCACCGCTGATCAACACGAGGCCGCCGTGGCCGGCCAGCATGCGCTCCAGCAATTTCACGAGCTCGGCAAGCTCCGCTTCACGGGCCACGAAGGGCGTGCGCTCCGGCGGCTCGATCCCTGATGCCGGCCGCGTGCCCGCCGCCGGCGTGGACCATGAACGCTCGCGGATCGGATCGAGGTCCAGGAGTAGATCCGCGACGGACTGATACCGTTCGCCGGGCTCCTTCGCCAGCATTCGCGATACGACCGCTGCCACGCCGAGCACGCTATCGAGATCCCGCGTCCCGCCAGCCGGCGGATCCTTCACGATGGCGGTCATCGTGGTCGAGTTCGTGGGCCGAAGGAACGGATGGGCCCCGGTCATCATCTGGTAGTAGATCGTGCCGAGGGAGAAAATGTCGGAGCGCGCATCGAGCTCGGCGCCAACCACCTGCTCGGGAGCCATGTAGGCCGGCGTCCCGAGCCGGGTGCCACGCTCCGTGATCACGACGGTCTCGACGGTGGTTGGATCGCCAGTTGGTTGCGACCGGGTCGCCTTGGCCAGGCCAAAGTCGAGCACCTTCACGTGGCCATGTGTGGAGACCATCACGTTGGCCGGTTTGAGATCGCGATGGAGCACGCGGCGCTGGTGGGCCACGTCGAGGGCCTGCGCCAGCTCGCACATGAACTCCACGGCCTGGCGCTGCGGGATCAAACCCTGCCGCAAGTGCGCATCGAGCGTCTGGCCCTCGAGATACTCCATGACGAGATACGCTCGCCCACGGTCCTCGCCGACCTCATGGACCTTGCACACGAAAGGATGGTCGAGGGCAGCGGCAGACAGCGCCTCACGGCGAAACCGATCGAGCGTGGTCCGATCGTCGTCATCGCCCATCCTCGGGAACTTGATGGCGACCGGGCGATTGAGCAGCAGGTCGCGGGCGAGGTGCACCTCTCCCATGCCGCCGCTGCCGATCGGGCGTTCGAGCTGATAGCGTCCGCCGACGGTTTCTGCAGCCATCCGGGTCGGGGCAGCACTATACGCCAGCTAGCTCGACTGGACGACCCCACGCAGGTGTGGTGGTCAGCGGAGGCGAAGAAATACTGAAACTCGTCGCTATTTCTTCGGAAGTTCGAAGACGTAGAGCATGTGGCCGCTCGCCGGAGGGTTGATCTCCGGCGCGATGGTACGCGGGACCTGCCGCGGGCTGCCGCCTCCGTTGCCGGTGGTCACGGCCACGTACTGCCTGCCGTTGGCCGTGAAGGTCACCGGGAACCCCTGGACGGCGGTGTTCAACCGCGCCGACCACAACACGTCGCCGGTCCTGACGTCGAGGGCGCGGAACTGTCGATCGAGATCGCCGATGAACACCACGCCGCCCGCGGTGCTCAACGCGGCGGTGAGATAGGGCGCGCGCTGATCGCGGGTCCACATCTCCTTCATGGTCGTGACGTCGATCGCCAGCAGCTTGCCGATGTTGCCGTCGCTGCCCGGCATCTCGAAGAAGCGCCGGCCCGCCGCCGTGCCGCCGGAGCCTTCGGTGAACTCGACCTTGCGCGCCGCGATTTCCATGCACGACTGGCTGAGCGGGATGATCAGCTGCCGCGTGGGTGGGTGATAGGTCATGGCCTGCCAGTTGTGCCCGCCCTCGGTGCTCGGGCACACCGTGAGCCACTCGTCCATCTTCTGGTTGACGATGTCTTCGCGATAGGTCGGGACGCCGCGCTCGGGATCGATCTTCTCGAAGACGTTCTGGAACACCGTGTGAGAAAAACCGAGGAAGCGGCCGGTCTTGCGCTCGATGCGCCACAGCACGCCGGCCTTGCCGATGGTGAAGAGCGTTTGCTGCGGGCCGACGTCGACCAGTACCTTCTCGAAGACTTCATCGAGGTCGAGCGACTCGCCGGGCGTGTGCTGGAAATGCCAGGCCAGCGATCCGTCCTCGACACGCAGCGCCACCGTCGATGCGGTGTACAGCGCCGCGTCACTCGTCGTGTTGCCGCGGCTGATCGGCATCCACGGCTTGGCCTGCGCGATGCCCCAATAGGTGAGATCGAGATCCGGGTCGTAGCTGCCGGCGATCCACGTGTCGCCGCCGGCACGCATGCCATCGGGCACCGATCCCCACGTATCGCCACCCGGCTCGCCGGTGCGCGCGATGGTGTGGAACTTCCACAACTGCTTGCCGGTGTTGGCGTCGTAGGCGCTGATGAAGCAGCGCTCCTTTTCGCGAAAGCGATCGCAGCCGTGCAGGCCCTGGATCACCTTGCCGCGCGCGACGATCGGCCCGCTCGAGTTGGTGAACCCGCTCTTCGGGTCGGCGATCGCGACGTCCCACGTCACCGTGCCGTTGCGCGCGTCGAACGCCACCAGGCGGCCGTCGTTGGTGGCGAGAAATACCTTGTCGCCGTAGATCGCCGTGTTGCGCACCGCGCCAAAGCCACGTACCGAGTTCGGGCCCACCTGGTTTTCCCAGATCAGATCGCCCGTGGCGGCGTCGAGCGCCTGCATCATGTTGCCGGTGTTGCCGAGATACATGATGCCGTTGTGCACGAGCGGCATCGGCTGGTTCGCGCCGATCTCGTTCATCGACCACGTCCACGCCAGCTTCAGATCTTTCACGTTCGAGCGCGCGATCTCGTCGAGCGGGCTGTAGCTCCACGCCTGGTAGTTGCGCCGCGCCATGAGCCAGTCGCCGGGCGGCGGATTCTTCAGCATCGCGTCGGTCACGGGCACATAGTTCTTCACTTCACCCTGCACCGAGTGGCCGCGCGGCGGTGCGGGTCCTGCCGGACGCGGCGCCGGGCCGGCGCCAGCTCCGCCGGCCACCACCGGTGCTTGTCCCGTGGCGATCGATCCGATGGTGACCGCGGCCGTCGGCTGCAGCGGTCGTGCGCCCGCCGCGGCCCCGTTGCTGCGAAGGATGAACGCGGCAAGGTCCAGGTACTCTTGCGTACCGAGGCTCGGGCGGCCTGGCGGCATGGTCGCCTGCATGTAATCCACGAGATCGCGCGTGCTCCGCTCCCGCCAGGTGCGCATGAAGTTGGGCCCGCGCAGCGGCGGGGCTTCGTTCTGCCCGGCCAGGTCCGGTAAATGGCAGCTCGCGCAATTGGCCTGGTAACTCGCCTGCCCGGCCGTCGCCTGCAGAGCGGTGTAGGCCGGTTCGCCAGGCGTCTGCCGGGCGGAAATCTGTAACGTCACGCCGGCCACCAACAGGGACGCCACCGATAAAGTGAGCCGTTTCATTTCTTCACCTCGGACGCGAGCAACCATCCCCACAAATTGCCGTTCGCCGCTTTCTGGCTGTGCAACTGAACGTAGAGCCGGCCCGCCGCGAGGTCGGCGACTTGATCTTTCGTCAGCTCGATCGATCCGGTGATCGTCCCGCTCGTCGCCGCGGTCGCGGCGAGATCGCCTATCGATGGGCCGCGCATCGCCGTCTTCGTCGGTGCGCACGGCATCACTGCGCGCGGCGTCTCGGCATTCCCCGCCGAGGTCAATCGCCAGATGGTGAGCAACTTCATCGCCGGCGGGGCGGCCGTG
>JALDXK010000617.1:0-3991 GCA_032155105.1 Acidobacteriota bacterium | reverse complement strand
GGTCCGCGGTCTTCACGCGCGCGCGCTTCGCTGACCGCGAGCGGGCGTCCCATGAACAATTGGCCATCGAACTTCTTGATCGCCTCTTCGGCGACGGGGCGTTCGGCGTATTCCACGAACGCAAACCCCCGCGCGCGGCCGGTTTCCCGATCGAGCGGCCGGACGATCTGCGTTGGCTGACCTACCTGCGAGAAGTGCGTACGCAGGTCGTCTTCGGTTGCTTGGTAGGGCAAATTGCCCACGAACAATCTGACTGGTGGCACGGTGCGCTCTAACGGGTCACGGCTAAAGCTATAGCTGTTCTGATGGGGTTGGCAAGAGGGTGGGTAAAGGCTTTGGGCGGCAGCTTAGCAAATCTGGTTACGGCTCACAAGTCCTCAATCTGCGCCCGGATCGCTTCAAGGCGCAGTTTCAGCATCTCTCGATGAGCTGGGCGGCAGGCCGCGCCCATCTCGGCCTGGGTCCGGGCGAGGGCCAGTTCGAGGCCTTTCCGGCGGGCCGCGCGCGCCTGCTCTTCTGCGCTCAGGGCCGGTGCCAGCGACGTCGTGCGCTGTGCCTCTTCTTGCTGTGATTCGACTGACTTGCTCTCAAAACCGCGGGCCACAGAAGTGACCATAGCAGAAACCGCGCAGTCCCAATTGCGGACGGTTCGAGACCGTCTGCCCGCACACGCAAACCGCGCAAATTATTGCATTCGTGACTGTTAGTCTGGCGGCGCAGAGTTGGCAGGCCGCGTGCTTCGATGGAATGCGAATGGACAAACTGATTCGCGACTTGCGGCATGCGGTGCGCATGCTGCTCAAGACCCCGGTGTTCACCGCGGTGGTGGTCTCTACGCTGGCTATCGGCATCGGCGCCAACACGGCCATGTTCAGCATCGTCAACGCTGTGCTGCTGCAGAGACTACCGTTCGCGCACGCCGATCGCATCGTCGACATCAACGAGGTCGAGCGGCGCAACATCGGCGGCGGCGGCGCGATTGCCCCGGCGACGTTCGTCGACTGGCAGAAGATGGCCGGCTCATTCGACGCCATAAGCGCGTTTGCGCCGCGGGTCTACAACGTCACGCCGAACACCGGCGAGCCGGCGCGGCTGCGCGGCGCCCTGACGTCCTCGTCGTTCTTCGAGGTCCTCGGCGTTTCGCCGATCCTCGGCCGTGGATTCACGAGTGAAGATGCCGAACCGGGCCGCCAAACGGTGGTGCTGAGTTTTGGCTTCTGGCAGCGGCAGTTCGCCGGCAATCCGAACATCATCAACGAGACGATTCGCCTCAACGGCCAGCCTCACACGGTGATCGGCGTGATGCCGGCGGGGTTGAACTTTCCAGAGAACGCCAATTTTTGGGTGTCCTCGTCTTACGACGTACCGGGATGCGGGGGGCCGCCTACCGCCGACCCCCGCCAACAGCGTGGCATGCACTGCTTGCGCGGCATCGCGCGCATGAAGGAAGCCACATCGCTGCAGCAGGCGAACGCCGAGCTGCAAACGATTTCCGATCAGCTGGCGCGGCAATACCCGGAGGAGTCCTCGAACTTCATCGGTGTCGCCACACCGTTGCAGGATCGGCTGGTCGGATCGGCGAAGACGCCACTCCTTGTCCTGCTCGGCGCGGTTGGCTGCGTGCTGCTGATCGTCGTCGCCAACGTCGCGAACCTGCTGATGGCGCGTGCCACAGTACGCGCGCGCGAGTTGGCGATTCGCGCCGCGATTGGCGCCGATCGATCGACCTTGATGCGTCAGTTGCTGACCGAGAGCGTGCTGATTGCGCTGGTCGGTGGAGGTCTCGGGGTGCTGCTGGCCTTCTGGGGCGTGGATTTGATCCTGGCGCTCGATCCGGGCGAGGTGCCTCGCGTGGCTCCCGTCAGCGTCGACGGGTACGCGCTGACGTTTGCACTGGTGATCTCGGTGATCACGGGCATGCTGTTTGGCGTGGTGCCGGCCTGGCAGGCATCCCGTCCGGAATTGCAGCACACCCTGAAGGACAACACCCGCGGATCCACGGGCGACGGACAGCGCCACCTGGCGCGCGCCGGGCTGGTGCTCGCCGAAGTGTCAATCTCCCTGGTCTTGCTGGTCGGGGCGGGCCTGCTGTTCCGCAGTCTGATGACGCTCGTCGATCAGCCCATGGGGTTCACCACGTCGCGCATGCTGACGATGAGCGTGGCGCCGGCGGGGGAGAACTATCGATCGCCCGGCCAGTTCGTGGCGTATTGGGATCGCGTGGTCGAGCGTGTCAGCGCAATCCCGGGAGTACAGGCCGTGGCATTGACGGGCGGGCTGCCGCTGGGCGGCAACATGAGCGTGCTGTCGTATCAGCCCGACCACAAGCCGGAAGTGCCGCTCAACCAGCAACCGCTGACACACTTCGTGGACGTGGGTCCCGGCTACTTCAGCACGATGGGTATTCCGATCCTGAAGGGCCGTGAATTCACCCGGCAGGACGCCGTTGTCGATCCGCGCGCCATCATCATCAACGAGGCCCTCGCGCGGCTTGAGTTCCCGAACGAGGATCCGATCGGGCATCGTTTCTCCTTCGGCCCGGACGAGCAGGGCACTCCACAATGGGTCGAGATCGTCGGGATCGCGGCCAATGTGCGGCAGTATCGCGCCGACCAGGAACCGGTGCCCACCACGTACCTGCCGTTCACCGCATCGCCGTCGCGCGCACAGAACCTGATGATCAGGACCGCCGGCGATCCGATGAGCCTCGCGGGGTCGGTGCGCGCGGCGCTGCAGTCGCTGGATTCGTCGCTGCCCATCTCGCCGCCACGCACGCTCGACGATGTGGTCGGCGCCTCGCTGACACAGCGACGCTTCAACATGACCTTGCTCGTCGTGTTTGCGACGATCGCGCTCATCCTGGCGATTGCCGGCGTCTACGGCACGGTGTCGTATTCGGTGGCGCAGCGGACGCAGGAGATCGGCATCCGGGTTGCGCTCGGCGCCAGCAGCCGGGAGATTCTCGGCCTGGTATTGTTCGGCTCGCTGAAGCCGGTGTTTGGCGGACTCGCCATCGGCTTGGTGGCGGCATTCGGTGTGACGCGGCTTCTGGGTGGGCTGCTCTACGGCGTGAGCGCCACCGATCCGGTGACGTTCGTGTTGCTGCCCTTGCTGCTCGGCGGGGTCGCATTTCTCGCCGGGTTGTTCCCGGCGCTGCGGGCAACGAGAGTCGATCCACTAGTCGCGTTGCGCGTCGACTGATAAGATACGGCGGTTCCTAGCGGGGGTCAGAACCTAGTGACGCCCCTACTCGGCGATGCCCTTCTCGCATATCGCCATGGAGGTCACGCGAGCAACACTAGGAGTGTGTCTCATGACCCGCTTTATTTCCGTCACACCCAACCTCATCGTCCGCGACGTCGCGAAGAGCACGGCGTTCTATCGCGACGTGCTGGGCTTCGCCATCAAGCAGACGGTACCCGAGGCGGAACCGTTCGTCTTTGTGTGGCTCGAGAAAGATGGCGTGCCGGTGTTCCTGAACGATATCAAGGCGGCCGAACATGATTACCCGGATGCGGCGAAGTTGCCGCCGGGCGGCACCGTGACGATGTTCTTCGTGGTCACCGGTGTCGATGCCTATCACGCGTCGGTCTCGCCGAAGACGACGGTCGTGATGCCGCTCAAGACGCAGTTCTACGGCATGCGGGAGTTTGCGATCACCGACCCCGACGGCCACACCATCACCTTTGCGGAGCGCGTCGCGGGCGACTGATCGATGCTGCTAGCCGTGCTGCTGGGAGCGCAGGTGGCCGCGGGAATCGTGGTTGTGTCTCCATCGACCCGCAGCTTCCACGAGAGCGGCGGCCGTGACGCCTGCGCGCGGCCTTGCAGCGCGGCGCCGAGATAGACATTGCGAGCGGCCGCCGTCGCCTCAATGAGCGCGCGATATAGATGCGCCGCACCATGCGATAACCGCAGCCCGACGAAAGCCCCCGACAACGTCCCATCCATCAGCGGCGTCCGGCAGCCGTTCATCCAGTCCAGACATAAC
>JALDXK010000616.1:0-3993 GCA_032155105.1 Acidobacteriota bacterium | reverse complement strand
TTCCCGGCCCGACATCGGTTTAATCGACGCCGAGGCGGCGATGTCGAGCAGATCGCGCTGCACCTGGACCAGGTGATTTTCGACCTGGAAGTAGCCGAGCGCCCAGAAGATCTTGTTGGCGACCATGATCGCGCCGGTGGCGGACTCCGGGTAGCCCCTGGCATCGAACGAGACGAACCACAGTTCGCCGGTCGCATCGCGCATGGTGAATCCCGGGGCGGCGCCGGATCGCTTGGGCGCCACCACCGTCCAGCGTCCCGGTGCGGGTCCGGCACTCGTGATCGGGCCGCGGATCACATCGTCGATGGTCAACTCGCGCGCGCCGACCTGTCCACCATAGCGCTGAGCGCGAAGGTGGATGCGGTTGGTGAACCAGTTCGAATCGGGCACTTCGTCAATCGTGTTGACGTTGCCGGCACGGGTGCCGCGGACCTTCTCACGCGGCGTGGCGAAGAGGTTGATGGCGAGGTCGGTCAGTAGCTCGATCTTCCACTCGGCCACGCCCGAGGCGTCCTGCGACTCCGGCTCCCGGGCAATCGGATCATCGTCGTAGAACCGCCGGCCGTTCGCGCCCGACACGCTGCCGGCGAGTAGCAGCGCGGACGTCACGACCAGGATCGGTAGGTGGTGTCGATGGCGCGCGATGATCATCAGAACGCCGCGCTGGCAGAGAAGTTGAGCTTCAGCCCTTCGCGTCCGTACGCGAGATCGATGCGAAGGGGGGTGGCGACGCGACTGTGGAAACGCACGCCGATGCCGACGTCGCTCTGCATGCGGGTGGCGCCGAGCCCGTCGAACGTGTTGGCCACGGTGCCGGTGTCGAAGAAGAGCGCCGCGTCCATCGCCATTCGGTTGGGCAGCCATCGCCATTCGGCGCTGCCGAGCAGCGTGTGACGATCGCGAAACCGCCAGCTGCTGTAGCCGCGCAGCGTGCTGCCGCTGCCGAGCGAGGGCAGCAGGAAGAAGGGCACCACGTCGGTGTCGCCGACGACGGACTGCAGGCGGCCGCGGAGCGAGATCACCCAGTTCTCGCGGACGAGGGGAATGTGCTGAACGATTTCGGTATCGATGCGGTCGAAGGTGTAGGTGCCGTTCGGATCGGTGTATTGATGAAACGCGACCTCGTACAGACCACCGCGCCGCGCGTATTCCGGTGAGGGCCGCGTATCGATCGCGGCCGTCAACGTCGCATGCACGTAATCGGGACTGTCGCCGAGACCGGGTGCGTCCACCGGCGTGAAGACATCATCCACGTCCGGCGCGTTGCCCTGGCCATCGGAGATCGTGAACGCTTCGTAGCGCAGGCCGGCATGCAGCACCGTCCAGGGCAGGGGCCTGAACCACGCGTCGCCGCCGGCGTAGCCCTGCTCCATGCGATAGCGGGTCTCGGCCTGGGGGCTCTCGATGCCAAGGCCGTGGAACGCCACCTGTGTGGCGTCGCGCCGCCCCGCGGCCACGGTGTAGTCCAACCATCCCGTCAGCGGTCGCGGAGAATGCAGCGCCACGTCGATCAGCGAGTAGTTCTTCACGGAATAGAGCACGCCGACGTTCCAGTTGAGCCGATCGGCAAGGTAACGGCGATAGCCGGCGCCGAGCGTGAAACCGCCGCCGCTGTAGACGCTGTCGAAGATGGGATAGAAGCCGTTGGGGGCGATGACGAGCGTATCTTGCAGCGCATCGAGGACCAACTCGACCTTGTTGGGCTTGTACGGGACCAGGCGGGTCGCTTTCTCGGCTTGCGCCTTCTCAATCTCCGCTGCGCGCGAGTCCTGGGCCCATGCCGGCGTGGCGATCAGCACCGCCCAGAGCAGGGTGGCGGTGCAGCGCGCCGGCAGCCGTTCCCGCACGGGGCGAATCACTTCCTCGGCACGCGCCGGATCAGATCGCGTACCGACTCGCGCAGCAGCTTCTCGCGCTGCGCCGGAGGGGCGTCTGGCTTGAGCTCCTCGTGCGCGAGCCCGCGCCACACGACGGTCGTATCCGCAGTGAGATCGATGACGAGCGATCCCGCGTTCGTGATCTTGAGCGACTGCGTCGCGCCCTGGAACGGCGGCAGGCCCCACTCCATGGTCGGCGGCAGGAACTGTCCCAATGTCTGCGCGGAATAGCCGGTCGTCAGCAGCATGTAGTAGGTCACCGTCACGTCCGGGTTGGCCGCGGCGGCGGTGAGCCCGAGCTTCGTCATCGCGGTGTTGACCGCGTCGACGATGATCGGTTCGGCGACTTTACGGTACGCCTCCGGGTCGTCGTCTTTGGTGCGCGCGAGCAACATCTGGCCCTTGCTTTCGCTCCAGGCCCAGGTGCGCACGTCCTTGAAGGCGAATTTCTTGTCGAAGGCCACCTTGATGTCGGCGACGAGCGCCACCGGCGCGACGAGGAGCATCGCCAGCATGATCGCCCGTAACGAGCGTGACGGGAGTCGTCTGTCTGATCGAATCGTTCTCATGGCTTAGAACCTGAAGCCGAACGTCAGCGGCCAGTATTGACCGTTGGCTTTTCTGGCCGTTGGCGTTGGGACCCCGGGAGGCAACGAGCTCTCGACGGCAACCTCCGGACCCCACCCGATCTCGAATCGCTCGGAGATATTGCCTAAAGGGAACGTGGGCCCGCCGCCGATGTTGAAATGGACGCGCCGTTGGGCATGTGCGGACGGTGGCGTAATCACTCCGATGGTTATGGCGCCCGTGAGGACGAGTGTCGCAAGTCTGGCAATCTTCATCTCCCGAGCTCCTCGCGTTGAGTTCCACCGGGAATTGAGCAAGAACAGGGCCACTGACGCACCATCAAAGATCCGCCTGAAGAACTCTCCCGATCACCATGGGCGGTGAGTGGCAGCCGTGGCTACACGTATTCCGTGGAGATCGGATGCCGCGGTGACCGAAATCGGTACTTGGCCGCGATCACCGTCACGTCCTCCTCGGAGCCGAGCGCCTGGGCGAACTCAACGAGCTGGCGGCACTGATCGTCGAGGCTGCGCGGTTGCGAGAGCAGGTCCGCGATGGCGTCGTCGTCAACCGCCTGCACGACGCCGCTGGTGCAGAGGAGGACGATGTCCTGATCCGAGAGGCCGATACGTTCGACGTCGACCACGGGGATGCCCGAAGCGTCCTGGTCTGGCACATGATCGCGGGTGAGGCGGGTCAATGCGCCGTCGCGAAGCAGATACGCGCGCGAGTTGCCGACGTGGGTAAAGAACAGGTGATGGCCCGCGCTGTAGGTGCACGTCAGCGTCGATCGCATGTTGGCAAGGAACGGCGCCGACATGCGGTAGCGTTCGATGGCCTGCGATGTTTTCGAGACGAAGAACTCGGCCTGGTTGGTCACGTCGGCCGCGGTACGGCCGTCGACACGGAGGTTCCAGTGACCGAAGCGAATGGTCATGTGGGCGAGCGTGCTGAGCGCCACGCGGCTGGCCAGCGCCCCGGCGCCAAGTTGCCCGGACCCGTCGGCGACACCGAGCGCATAGGCGAATTCCTCGAACCGCCCGGGCAGATCGGCGGCCTGCAGCGACGAAGCGACCACGTCCTGCGTACGGCCAAGGCGCAGGATCAGGTAATGGTCCTCGTTGGCGACCCGGTGCGGTCCTGATCGCGAACAGGCGCCGAATTCGGTCTGGATCAGCGAGCCCAGCGGCTCGAAGTCGTCGTAGCTCAGGATCGGCGACAACGCCCGGCGGCGCTCTTCTTCGCCCGGCAGTCGCACATCCTCGCGTGTCTTCGGGTCCATCTGATGACCAACCTCACCACGCCATGAGCAAGAGTTGCGCCAGCCGGTCGATGTTGAAAAAACTCTGCGGTTGGTGGGCCTGGCTCCGGTATTTCGGAGGCCGCGGCCACCAGCCGGTGCGGCGCATGGCGAAGATCGGCGCGAAAAGGCAGATTTGCGGTGACCGGGCCGACCGGTCGCTCAGCATTCGCCTTGCAATAACCGTCGCGAAGCCATGACCGTCATCCTGGTCGTCGTGTCGTTGTTGCTGATCGGCATGCTGTTGAC
>JALDXK010000615.1:0-4006 GCA_032155105.1 Acidobacteriota bacterium | reverse complement strand
CCCCCCCGGAAGATTTGTATGAGCGAACATCTTGATACTGGCCAATTGCTTGATACGCACCATTAAGACTCCAGGAGCTCGACGCTGCGTGCGCCCAGCGACTGCAGCAGCGTCGCGGTGCCCGACGGATCGAAGCGCGCATCCCACGATTCAATCGAGATGAAGAACCCATCGTCACTCGCCCGCTCAAAGACCTTTGATTTGAAAAGAGGGTGGTGGTGCATCGGGAGCCGGTTCAACCCCAACATGCCGAAGACGGCGCCGAGCGAGCCGAAGAGCACCGAGACCTCGAAGGTGATCGGAATGAACGCGGGCCAGGTGAAAAAGGGCTTGCCGCTGATCACGAGCGGGTAGGCGCTGGTGTGCACCCACCACTGCAGGATGAACCCGAGCGCGGCCCCCAGCAGTGCCATCACGAGCACGATCCAGGGAAGCGTGGACCGTCGAAGCCCCATCGCCTTGCTCAGGCCATGGACAGGGAACGGAGTGTGGGCGTCCCACCTGGTGAAGCCCGCATCGCGCACGCGCTCGCACGCGCGATAAAGATCCGCCGGCGACGCGAATTCCGCAAGGACTCCGTAGTACGGCCCCTTCGGCAGCCGCGCAACCATCGGCATCTCGAAGTGCCATCGAGAGCCCACCTTCGCGCCGTTGACCAGAGTCGGCGCTTCGGTGGGCAGGCGGGTCGGGATCTCGTGTGCGGGGATCTCGTGGGCGGCGATCTCGTGTTCGTGGCCGGCGTGATAATGCGGATTCGCCTGCGGCAGGACCGTCTTGACCTCGGCGGTCGCGACCATCGGAAGAAAGCGCACGAACAGGCAGAACATCGTGAAGAAGAGCCCGAAGCTTCCGAGCAGGCACGCGATGTCCCAGATCGTGGGACTGAAGTAGCCCCAGGATGAGGGCAGGAAGTCGCGGTGCAGCGACGTCACGATGATCACGAACCGCTCGAACCACATGCCGATGTTGATGATGATCGACACCGTGAACAGGATCGGGATGCTCGTGCGGGCCTTCTTGAACCAGAAGACCTGGGGGCTGATCACGTTGCAGCTGACCATGATCCAGTAGGCCCACGCGTACGGTCCGAGCGCGCGGTTCAGGAAGGCGTAGAGCTCGTAGGGGTTCCCGCTGTACCACGCGGTGAAGAATTCCGTCGCATACGCGTAACCGACCATCGTGCCGGTCACGAGCATGATCTTCGCCATGTAGTCGAAGTGCTTGAGGGTGACGATGTGCTCGAGGCTGAAGGCCCAGCGGCAGATCACCATGAGCGTCAGCACCATGGCGAACCCGGAGAAGATGGCGCCCGCGACGAAGTAGGGCGGGAACACCGTCGTATGCCATCCGGGGAGCAGCGAGACGGCGAAATCCATCGAGACGATCGAATGGACCGACAGGACGAGTGGGGTCGCGAGCGCGGCGAGAATCAGATACGCGGTTTCGTAGTGATGCCATTGCCGCTGCGAGCCCCGCCATCCGAGGGCGAAGATTCCGTAGACGAACTGCCGGGTGCGGGTTTTCGCCCGATCGCGCATCGTCGCCAGGTCCGGGATCAGTCCGACGTACCAGAACAGGACCGAGACGGTTCCGTAGATGCTGACCGCGAACACGTCCCAGAGGAGAGGGCTCCGGAAGTTCGGCCACATGCCCATCTGGTTCGGGAGCGGGAACATCCAGTAGGCGACCCAGACGCGTCCGACATGGATCCCTGGGAACGTCAGGGCGCACATCACCGCGAAGATGGTCATCGCCTCGGCCGAACGGTTGATGGATGTGCGCCAGGTCTGGCGGAAGAGAAAGAGGATCGCCGAGATGAGCGTTCCGGCGTGGCCGATGCCGACCCAGAACACGAAGTTGGTGATGTCCCACGCCCAGCCGACAGGCTGGTTGAGGCCCCAGATGCCGATCCCTTCCCAGAACAGCCACGAGACCGCAATGCCGAGAAGGCTCAGGAGCGCGACGGAAGGGAGAAAGAAGAGCCACCAGCCGAGCGGCGTCGCCCGCTCGACCGGCTCCGCCACGACCGTGGTGATCGAGTGGAAATCCGGCGAACGCAGGATCAGCGTCGGATGGCCCGCGACAGGGTTGTCGAGCAGGTCTGCTTCCGTCTGGGCCAAGCCGGTTCCTCGCTTCGAGATCTAGAACGTGGCCGTGGTCGATCCTTGTCGGCGTTCCTTATATGTGAAGCAGACCTTGCGCGTCAACGACTTCGCGTCATTCGGGCTCGGTCGAGCAGGCGGCTGACATAATCGGAGCCCAATCGGCGTCAATCGGTGGCTTAGTCGCGCGGAGGCTGAGCGGAGGCTGACGTCGTGGGCTTGGCGGGTTCCTTTTTCTCGTCGCCGGGCACCTTCTCCCACGTGTAAGCACGGTTGAAGAGGTGCTTCTCGAACCATTCCATCTCGATCTGCAGCTTGAACAGGCGGTGACGCAGCTCCGTCCAGCCGTGGCCCTCTCGCGGCGCCACATATAAATGTGTCGGCACGCCGTTGGCCTTGAGGCCGCGATACATCTCGACCGATTGCGGCAGCGGCACCCGCGGATCCTGCTCGCCCACCAGGAAGATGGTCGGGGTCTTCACCTTCGATACATCCTTCAGCGGCGAGTGGTTCCAATACAGGTCGATCGGCGCATTGGCTTGCCACGGCGTGCCGCCGAACCACGGCGTGCGATATTCGCGGATGTCGCTTTGCGCGTACATCGAGATCCAGTTGGCCGCCCCGGCGCCGCTGCTCGCCGCCTTGTAGCGGTCGGTGGCCGTGATGATCTTGTTCGTCATGTGGCCGCCGGCGCTCCACCCCATCTTGATCAGCTTGGTGGGATCCGCGATGCCCATGGCGATCACGTGGTCGGTGCCGGTGATGACGTCGAGATGCGCCTGCTTGAAGTATCCCTTCACCATGTCGCGCAGGAACGCGTCGCCGTAGCCGGTGCTGCCGCGATAGTTCGGGCGCAGCACCGCGTAGCCTTTCGCGGCGTAGACCTGGTACTCGGTTGCGAAGCCGAAACGATCCGAGCTGGCCGGACCGCCATGCGTGGCCACGATCAACGGGTACTTCTGGCCCTGCTTGTAGTCGACAGGGTAGTACAGCAGACCTTCCACGGTGACGCCGTCCTGGCCCTTCCAGGTGATGGCCTCGATGCGCGCGTTCTTGAACGTCTGCAGGTCGGCGTCGAACACCGCGGTCACGCGTTTCATGTCGCCGCCGGCCGCGGGCAGCGTAAACACTTCGCTCGGCCGCGGCCCGGTGTTGCGCAGGAACACGTGCGTGCCGGCGTCTTCGTGGAACGACCAGCCGATCAGGTTGTGCTCGCCCTTCGTCAGCTGCGTCACCCGCCGGGTGGCGACGTCCACGTTCATGATCTCGTTGTGGACGCCCATATTGGCCGTGAAGTAGATGCTCTTGCTGTCCTTGGCCCACGCAGGGTTCTCGACCTCGTAGGCGGCATCGGCAATCAGCACGCGCGGCGTGCCGCCGGAGGCGGGCACGAGGAACAGCTTGTCGTTGTAGTACGAGTCGAACTGCTCATTCGCCGCGGCGGTGAACAACACCGTGGAGCCGTCGGGCGAGAGCGAGGCGTTGCCTTCCGACACCGTGTTGCTGGTCAGCTGCCTGGCGTTCGCGGAGGTCGCGTCCATGACCCACACGTCGCCGCGTTCGTTGAAGCCGAGCAGCGGGCCGGGCGTGCGATGCATCGCGATGCGCGTGCCGTCGGCGTTCAGTTCGTAGTTGCCGACCGTCCATTCACCTTCGGTGACGCGCGTGGTCTTGCCGTCGAGATCCGTCGACCACAGGTGACGATGCTTGAAGTTGTTCTCCTCGAAGGAAAACACATCGTCCTGGACGCGGTCGCGCTCGCGCTCGTCCGCCGACTTCGCGTCGGTGGCAATGAAGTAAATCGACTTGCCGTCCAGCGCCCAGGTGATGTTCCCGGTGGCGGTCGCGTGGTTCGTGATCTTGCGCGCTTCTCCCCCGTCGGCGTGCAGCACGTAGATCTGGTT
>JALDXK010000614.1:0-4007 GCA_032155105.1 Acidobacteriota bacterium | reverse complement strand
GCCGTCAGCAGGGCAGTTCCCTGCATCGGAATGGCCAGCGCCGGCTGCACGTGTGACGCCCGGAGGGTCACCGATCGCGCTCGCTCGTCTCCAAGCTCCAACGTGACGGCCGATCCCACCGGGAGCGTGATCGGCCCGAGCACCCCGAGCGACCCTCCCGTCTCCGACAGACGCTCGATTGCCAGCGACGGCAAAAGTCTGGCGTCGAGTGCCTCGAATTGGAGGCTGCCGAAGCGCTGAGCGAGTGTCTTCCAGGCGGTGTCCGGGTAGCGACCCTCACGCAGCGAGTACTGCGACGGATCGGCTACCGCGACCGAGGCCGGTTCCATCACCACACGCTCGAACCGCTCGAAGGCAATCGCCGGGAACGCGAGCGCGTCGAGAACCCTGACCAGCGATGCATCACCTTCGGCGATGGTAAACGTCACCCGCTGCACTGGCAGTGCCAGCGAGATGTTCGTAGCAACGCGCCACACGGAGAGCAGTGCCACGACGAGCACTGCCACCAAGGTGGACAACATGACGATCGCCCACGCAGGCACCCGTGACGGTGGCGGAACCGACTCTGAATCTATTGGGTCAGCTGCAGGCTTTCGAAGCCGTGTCGCCACGTCGGAGACCAGCCGCTCGAAACCCTTGTGAGCCGTGTCGCCGGACCAACCGATGAGCGAGCCTCGTTGGATGCGCCTGAACTCGAGTGGCGGCTTCACGTCCTCGATCAGTACCGGAAGGAGCACGTTGCGCTCGCGCGCCTCGGTCGCTTCCGACTTCACCCAATCGGATGCCACGGACGCGCGCGACCACAGCACGACGACGCAACGGGCTTGTGCGAGCGCCTCCTCGGTCGGCCCATCGAACGAAACGCCAATCTCCAGTCTCTGGTCCCACCACACAGACCACCGGCGGGCGGTAAATGCCGCGGCCAAGCGTTCGGCGATCTCGCGATCTTCCCTCGCGTAGCTCAGGAAGATGTCGCTCACTGGACTGTCGGTTGATGCGTGAACCGCACGGTCTGCTGCAGCCGTTGATTCGAGTCGAGGGCGTAGCCGTCGAGGACGACACGATATGAGCCGGGCGCCGCCTTCGTGGCATCCCACTGCACAACGAACGGCCTCCCTCCCCGTGGCCGGAGCGGAGCGCCCGTGACGATCGGCGAGGTTGCGCCTTCACGGAAGACCGTGTGCACGACACGCGCATCGGTACTGGTCTTCAGCGCGAACAGGTATCGCTGGATCGTCTTCGGCAACCGCGTGTGGTAGAGAATCAGTGGCGCTACCCGTTCGTCCGCCGAAGGCTCTGGCCGCCCGAGCCGCGCCAAGGCGCCAAGCTCTGACATCGTCATCGTGGGCGACAGCTTCTTCAGGACGACGTCTGTCGGCCACGAAAACTCGTTCGCGTACCCGCGTCCCCACTGCTGTGACGACTTCACCTGATCGAGCCAGTAGTAGTGCGTAAGCTCCAGTTCCCGGACAACGAGGTGAACGACACTCTCGTCGGAAAGGAAGAACCGCAGCTTCAATGTATCCGGTAAGGGTGAGGCTGGTTCCTGGTAGTCGACGAGTGCCGAGAGCAACTCGATCTCGTACCCGGATACGGGACGTGGCCGCACGCCTTCGTGTCGGTTGCCCCTGTCCTGGTATTCGATGCCAGACTGGGCACCTGCGATCGGATCACGGATCCACGCAACTGTGACGAGCGCCACCAGCACGATGCCGAGTGTTGTCGCGAGAGTCCGCATATCGCCGATTCCGGGTCGACCGGAAGGCTATCGCTGACTCTTGCCGTGGTCAACCGGTGGGATTGCGGTGTGTGCTGGCCTTCTACCTGATCTTCTTCATCCAGGGGCGGTTCGTGTTACGCCAGTCGCAGGGCAAGGGCGGGGCCCTTGACTAGTTGGACCGCAACTCGCCGACCGTGCCGACGGACTGCCGACGTCCGCATATCTGATCACGGGCATCAGCGGCGTCACGGCAAGGAATGTTCTCGCGAACCGACATCAGAGGCAGGGCGGGCGAGGGTTCGAGCGTCACCTGCCGCTCCGCGCATCGACGAGCCGCGCGCCGAGCTGGAGCGCGGTGATCTGTTCGAGGCTAAGGGCATCAGCGGCGGGGTCTGTTTCATGAGATCGGCAAGCCGCGTCATCGTCGCGCTGGGAGACTGACCATCGCGGTTCACGATTCACTGCCTGACACCTCGAGGCGCCTCGCCTCAGGGCGCCCTGGACACAACCCGCGCGCGCTCACGATTGATGAAGGCGACGAGCGCATCGATTTCGTCGGCAGTGAGTTGCTGATCTGGCATCTCGCCAACTCGTGGAGGGGACGCTTTCCCCAGGGTGCCTGCCGGGTCCGCCAGGAACTTTCTGAGATAGTCCGGCTGGAATGTGCGGCCTGTCATTTCGGGGCCGACCGACAGGAGGCTCTTTCCCGGTACCTCTTTGTTGACATGGCACGTGAGGCACGCCTTCGACACAAAGAGCCGCTCGCCACGAGCGACGTGCGACAGCGCGGCAGGCGGCGGGCTTCCGTCCCGTATGGCCGTCACCGCCAGCAATGGAGGTGTGGTCGGCCAATCTGTATCGATGCGTATCGTCCAATCGCCGGCGCTCGGCACCGTCAACAGAGCCGTATACTCTCCTTTGGCTCCCGCAACAGACCTGGCGATCGCTCTGGCTTCAATTCTTCCCGGCGCTGTCGCGCGAACGGCAACCGTCAGTCCATCGAGTGGTGAGACGCCGTGCTGACGGACGAGAAGACGGAGTTCCGCCGGCTGTCCGACGATCAGGTACTCCGGCATGCTTGTGACCGTGACGGTGGCCCAGCCACCGGCGTACGCGGTCACGGCAACCATCGTTGCTGAGGCAATGGCCAGCACCGTTGAATTCATGGTGGCCTCCTTCGAGCGTCCAATGTAAGGCTTCGCCTCCAAACGGAATAGTTGTTAATTCTTGGATTCATAATCTGATTGGTTGTACTGTCTGGGCAGCATGGGCAGCCTGCCTCATCTCAGCACCGACCAGGTCGCGGCGTTTGTCGAACTGTCGCGCGCGGGACAGATTCGGGCGGCGGCAAACGCACTCGGGATTACCGAGCAGGGTGTGAGGAACCGGCTGATTGCTCTCGAAACGCAACTTGGCATCGAGCTATATCGAAAGAGCCGCGGGCCACGTCTCTCCGCCGTTCTCACGCCCCATGGCCGTAGGTTCCTGCCCCATGCTCTCGCGTTTCTCGAGCGCGCTCACGAGCTTTGCCGCGCGTGTGATCTCGACGTCAGTGGACAGGAGGTTCATGTCGTTGCCAGCCAGTATCTGATGCGTTACGTGCTCATCGACGTCCTGAAGATGTTCCGCACGCATGCGCCGGCCATTCACGTCCGTGTCAGCACGATGAATGAAGCGGATGTGGTGGACGCGTTGTTGGGAGACTCCGAAGTGGCGTTCGGCCTCGCGGCGCCGTACGAGTCGTCGCCGCAGATTGAATACTCAGAGCTCTTTTCGATGAACTGGAGCCTCATCACTCCCCGGCAGTATCGGGTTGCGGGGAGCTCGCACGTGCGCCTGAAGCACGTGATCGAGCATCCTCTCATTCTTTACGAACGAGGATCGACGGGCCGCCAGCACGTGCTCGATGCTTTTCACGAGCGCGGTCTTTCGCCGCGAGTCGCGCTGGAAACGACCAGCACCGAGACGATCGTCAGCATGGTCGAAAGCGGGCTGGGAGTTTCCGTTGTGCCGTTGATGCCGAACGGGGCGGTGACACGTGGCCGGCGGGTCGATGTCTTTCCGATCGCAGATGCGATTCGGCCGATCCACTCCGGGATCCTTCTGAGGCGCGCGGAAAAGCCGACGGGGGCGACGGCTCGTCTCCTGGAATTCACGAAATCAAGCTTCTAGAAACGGACAGGACCGAAGGATGACTGGATCGCGCAGGGGCTACTACTACTGGCTTGTCAGCGTCTCCACTGGGTCAACGGCCGCAGCGCGGTGAGCAGGCAGATAGCTTGCGGCA
>JALDXK010000613.1:0-4008 GCA_032155105.1 Acidobacteriota bacterium | reverse complement strand
CGAAGCATGGGGTGGTTGAAGAATCGAGCTTCAGAGGACACGGAGGAGTACGGAGGACACGGAGGGAGTTCATCTCCGTCGGCGTGGCGGCCACCGGCGGCCTGCTCGTGGCGCTGCGCAGAAAGGTCACCGGCGCCCAAATGCACATGCCGGCGCAGACCGGACCGCTCAATTTTCCAAGCCACTACATCCAGATCGATCCGGACGACCGCGTGCTGATCTGGTGCGCGCAACCCGAAATGGGCGAAGGCACCAAGACCTCGCTACCGATGCTCGTCGCCGAAGAGCTCGACGCCGACTGGACGCAGGTGCGCGTCGAGTTCTCGACGACGGATGCGAAATATGGCGGGCAGGGCGTGGGTGGCAGCGACGCGATCAGGTCGGATTGGGACAACCTGCGGCGCATCGGCGCCACCGCGCGCGCGCTGCTTGTAGCCGCTGCGGCTGCGGAGTGGGGCGTCCCACCGGCTGAATGCGACACCACCGCACACGTGGTGCGACATGGCGCCAGCAAACGCGAAGCGCGGTTCGGATCGCTCGCGGCGCGAGCGGCGACGCTCACCGTTCCGCGCGATGTGCCGTTGAAGGATCCGTCGCGGTTTCGCCTGATTGGCACGCGCGTCAACGGCGTCGACAACCACAAGATCGTCACCGGCCAGCCGCTGTTCGGCATCGACGTGCGGTTGCCGAACATGAAATACGCCGCGATCCTCAAATGCCCTGTCTTCAACGGCCGGCCGCGAAGGATCGATGCTACCAAAGCCCGCCAGATCTCCGGCGTCCGCCACATCGTCGAGATCAAAGGCCTCGACAACCCGACGTTCCTGATGGCAGGTGTGGCCGTCGTCGCCGATTCCACGTGGGCCGCGTTCAAAGGGCGCGATGCGCTCGTCGTGGAGTGGGATGAAGGCCCGTACGCCACGGAAAGCAACGCGAGCCTCACCGAACAGTTCCAGACACTTCTCGCGGCGCCGCCGGCCACGCTGCACAACTCCGGCCGCGTGGACGATGTGATGGCGACGGCGACAACGGTGGTGGACAACACGTACACCTTCCCGTTCGTGTCGCATGCCACGCTCGAGCCGCACAACTGCAGCGCTGATTTCCGCGACGGCGAGATGTGGGTGCGCGGGCCAATCCAGATGCCGTCAGGGGCGGCCTCGATTGTGGCGCGCGCCACCGGGCTGCCCGTGAGCAAGGTGCACGTCGACTTCACGCGGATCGGCGGAGGCTTCGGCCGTCGACTGATGTCTGATTACGCCGCGGAAGCAGCGGTGGTGGCGAAGGCCATCAACGGCGCAGTGATGGTGATCGACAGCCGCGAGGGCGATCTGCAGCACGACTACTACCGGCCCGCGTCCATGCAGCGGCTGCGCGCAGGTCTCGATGCCGACGGCAAGATGGTGGCGTGGGACCACATCATCACGAGCTGCTCGAGGAACGTCTACCGCAAGGATCCACGGGGCGAGCACTCGACGGAGAGCTACGGCAGCTACGTGGGCCGCGTGCAGAACGTGCAGCAACTCGACGCGGATCTGCAGCCGACGCGCATTCCGAACGCGCGGCTGCGTTACGGTTCACCGCTCACCGGAGTCGCGACCGGCGCGTGGCGCGCGCCCGCGCACGTGGTAAACGCATTCACGATCGAGACCACCATCGACGAACTGGCCACACGCGCGAAGCGGAGCGCCGTCGATCTGCGGATCGAGATCCTCGGGGAGACCGCCGACATGCCGACCACTCCCGAGGCGGTGAGCCCGTACGATCCGATGCGCATGCGCGAGGTGCTGATCCAGGCAGCGGAACGCGGCGGTTTCGGCAAGCCCGCACCCGAGGGCCGCGCCCGCGGCATCGCCATGCATCACACGTTCGGCTCGTACTGCGCGCACGTCGTGGAGCTGTCCGTTGCGGCCGGCACCAACGGACAGAAACGCATCACGATTCACAAGGTGGTATCGGTGGGCGACGTCGGGCAGCCGGTGAACCTGGCGATGCTCGAGGCGCAGATGCACAGCGGCATCATCGACGGCCTCGGCGCCGCCTTCTACGGCGAGGTGCCGATCGAGCGCGGCCGCGCGACGTCGAGGAACTTCGGCGACTACCGGATGATCCGCATGCGCGAAGCGCCGCTGGCGATCGAGTCGCACTTCATCACCAGCACGCGCCGGCCGACCGGGTTCGGCGAGCCGCCCCTGCCGCCCATCGCGCCGGCAGTTGCGAACGCGATCGCCGCACTGACCGGTGACCGCATCCGCGTGATGCCTTTCATCAAAGCCGGCTACGTGCTTAGCTGACCACGTACGGAAACCACGGAGGTCACGAAGACACGGAGAAACCTTTTCTAAATGCCCATGCTGCTTAGCGGCAATGGCCTCTTGAACAGTTGTCTCCGTGGGCTCGGTGTTCTCCGTGGTTCGCGTACGTGATCTAGACTAGTCGCCATGTTCCAGCGACTCGTCGCCACGACTTGCGTCCTGCTCGTTGCCGGCACCCTGGGCAGCGACGCGCAGACCGTCCAGTATCCCGATCCCACTCAACGCGTGCTGACGCATCGCGAGCAGAACGCGATCGTCACACCGTGGATCAAGACACGCTACGACACCGTGCTCGGGCCGCTGATGACGCGCGAAGGCATCGACATGTGGATCATGCCGACACGCGAGTACAACGAGGACCCGGTGTTCGCGTCGATGGCCCCGCTCACCTACTACGCATCGCGGCGGCGGACCATCCTGGTCTTCTACAACCCCGGCGGCGGCAAGCCGGTGGAGCGTTACTCGGTGGGCCGCTTCGACTACGACGGCATCTACACGCTGGTGCCCACCCACAACGACGCGCAGTACGAGGGCCTGCGCAAGCTCGTCGAAGAGAAGAACCCGAAAGTCATCGGCATCAACGAGTCCGATGCGTGGCAGCACGCCGACGGCATCACAGCCAACGAGAAGCGCCGGCTCGTCGAGGCACTCGGTCCCGCGCACGCGGCCAGGATCAAGTCCGCTGAGATGCTCGCCGTCGGCTGGCTCGAAACGAAGCTGCCCGAGGAGCTCGACGCCTATCGCCACGCGATGAAGGTGGCGCACATGGTGATCCGCGAGGCGTTCTCGAACAAGGTGATCACGCCCGGCAAGACCACCAATGAAGACGTCGCCTGGTGGATGCGCCAACGCGTCGTCGAGTTGGGCCTCGGCAAGTGGTTCCAGCCATCGGTGACGATCTTCCGCCAGGGCGAAAAAACCAGTCCCCGTGGCGCGATCCTGCCAGGCGACATGCTGCACACGGATTTCGGCATCGTGTATCTCGGCCTCTCCACCGACACGCAGCACAACGCGTACGTGTTGAAGCCCGGCGAGACGGACGCGCCGGCCGGGCTCAAGGCCGGCCTCAAGGCCGCGAACCGTCTGCAGGATCTCACGATGCAGTACGCGCGTCTGGAGCGCACGGGCAACCAGGCGCTGGCCGATGCGCTCGCGCACGCCAAGAAGGAGGGCCTCGTCCCGTCGATCTATTGCCATCCGGTCGGCTATCACGGCCATGGTGCCGGGCCGCCCATCGGCATGACCGACTACCAGCAGGGCGTGCCGATCCGCGGCGACTACGTGTTCCGGCCGAACACGTGGCATTCAATCGAGCTGAACGTCACCCACAACGTACCCGAATGGGGCGGTCAGGCGGTGCGCTTCGCGCTCGAGGAAGACGCGGCGATCATGCCCGGCGGAAAATGGGACTGGATCGACGGCAGGCAAGAAACGTTTTACTTGATCAAGCCGTAGTCGCTACGGCTGCACCGGAGCGGCGGCGCCGCTGAACTGTTTCCAGTCGCCGCCCATCCACGCGATCAGTGTGGCCGCCGACTGCGACGCCGTAATCACCGCATGCGATCGCCACTCGCCGCGTCGTGACCATGCCGGCGACACGAACGCCATCCAGGTTTCACCGGCCTGCGCAACCTTGTCACCATGGTCGCGCCAGTCGACCGGCGAGCGGCCGCGGCCATGATCGGTCGTGATT
>JALDXK010000612.1:0-4012 GCA_032155105.1 Acidobacteriota bacterium | reverse complement strand
AGGAGTTCGATGTCCCTGTCCTCATTCACACCGAAGGGATTGGTCCGCCGGTACCCGGGTTCCGCTCGGCCGCGGGCCGCCCGCTCCTCCTCGAGGAGGTGCTGGCTCGACATCGGAACCTCAGAGTGTTCGTCGAGAACAGCGGCTACCCGTTCCTCGACGAGATGATCGCGATGATGTATCAGTATCCCCAACTCTACGGCGATCTGTCGACGATCACGTGGATCATCCCGCGCGCTGCGTTTCATCGGTACGTCGAGGCCCTCGTTCGTGCCGGCCTCGGGAACCGCTTGATGTTTGGCTCCGACCAGATGCGATGGCCCGAGAAGATTGACGAGGCGATCGAAGCCATCGAGGAGGCCGATTACCTGACCGCAGCGCAGAAGCGAGACATCCTCTACAACAACGCGGCCCGATTTCTTCGCCTTGAAGGGGGACGTAAGTAGCAGAAGAGGATGCCACGCATTGAACGCTTCGGGTGTCGGCTCGCGATCACGCGCGCGCGATCGCCGCGGCCACGGCCTGGGCCTGGATCGCGATCTCCCGCAGCAATCCCGTCGACGGCTGCTGGTAGCCGACGAAGAACAGGCCGGGATGCGCGCCGCCTTTCCAGTCGCGCGGGTAGCCTTCGTCGTCCAGCACGCCGCGCACGGCGACCATATCTTCCAGCGCCGGGCGGTAGCCGGTGGCCAGCACTACGGCGTCGAACTCGGCGGCGCTGCCGTCGGCGAACAGCGCGCCCGTCTCGGTGAAGTGGGCGACCGCCGGCTTGACCGCGATGTCGCCGCGCTTGACGGCGGCAATCGTGCCAACATCGATGAGCGGGACGCGCCGGCGCAGCTTGAACGCCGTCAGCGGCCCGAGCGCGGGCCGCGCCAGCCCGTAACGCGCCAACTTGCCGAACGCCAGCCGCGATACCAACCGTGCAAGCGCATCCGCCAGCTTGAGCGGCAGCCTGCGTATACGGATGGTGGTCAACTGCGTCGGCATGCCGAGAAAGTCGCGTGGCACGATGTTGACTGGCGAGCGCAGCGCCATCGTCGGCCGGGCGCCGTGCTCGGCGAGATCGAGCGCGATCTCCGCGCCCGTATTGCCGGCGCCGACCACCAGCACGCGCTGGTCCACGAACGGATTTGCGTTGCGGTACTCGCGCGAGTGAATGAGCGTGCCCCGGAAACGCTCCTGTCCAGGCAAGCGTTCGGGATTCGGGAGGCGGTTGAGCCCGGAAGCGATCACCACGGCCCGCGCCTGGTACGTGGTGCGCGCGCTTTCCACGACGAATCCAACGTCCGCTGCAAGCACGCGCCGCACCGCCTCAGTCGTGCGCGGCGCGATGGCGAAGCGGGCCGCGTACGCTTCGAGATACGCGATCACCTCGGCGCGCGTCGGGTAGCGCGCCAGCTCTTTCGCGAACGGTAGGCCGGGCAGATGCGACTGCTGTTTGACCGTGTGGAGGCGCAGCCGATCGTAATGATGCCGCCACGAATTCCCGAGCCACGCGCCGGCTTCGAGGACCAGCGGCTCGATGCCGCGCTGTTTGAGGCAGGCGGCGGTCGCCAGCCCCGCCGGTCCGGCGCCTACGATCAGGACCGGAAGCAGCGCTGTCGTCGCGTCGGCACCGGTGGACATGGAGCGGATTATGTCAGAGCCACGGTTGTCTTAACCGATGTCAAGAGTCGACTCCGAAGCATTCCCGGAAGTAAGTTGCGCGCACACGATTGCCGTGCCGCGTTCTGATTTCGAGTCGCTCGACGACTCGACCGTGAATCGCTGCTCGATCTGCTCGCGGATTTCGGCGCGTCCAGCTCTGCGTTTTCATTCGGCACCATGCCCAAAGGCTTCCTGCCGGGTGACTATTCTGACGTCTCGCTGAAAAGAGGCGCGGATCCGAAGTCGAAGGTGGTCTGTCGCTTGCAGTCACATGCAACGACGGTCAACCAATCCCCCATTTTTCGAGGTGACGACTATGAAAACAGTCGTGATATTCGCCTTGGGTCTTGGGGTCACAGCTTCCGCTGCTCGGGCGGCAACCATAGTGGATTTCACTGGAGCCTCCCACCCTACACTCGCCATCGGCAGCGCATCGATTACGCTCAACCCCGGTGGTACTTCCATCACCGGAACGTTGACGAACACGTCCCCGTTTGACGCGCGTATTACGGGCTTTGGATTTGATATCGGTCCTGGCAACCTCGACGGCTTCACGGGAAGTCCCGACCCGATCACGTCGCCGGCCGGCGTACACTTCGCCTTTGTGGACGATGCCCTCGGCAACGTGCCGCAGTTCAACCCGACCGAGCTTGATTTTGGGTACATTACCGGCGTTCAAGGTACGGACAATTTCGCCGGCGGTTTTCCGAACACCGGGCTCGCCCCCACGGACACGCTGAGCTTCATGATCAGTGGTTCATTCGCCGGCCTCACAGAAGCCGAGATTGCGACGGGCCTCTTCGTGCGCTATCAGCGCGTCGGTGAGAACGGCAACCTCAGCGACGTCGCGACAACGAGTGATCTCACCCCCACACCGCAAACACCCGCCATACCCGAACCTGCTTCGATGCTGCTGCTGGGCAGCGGCCTCGTGTATCTCGCGCGGCTCCGATTCAAGTCCGCGAGCGTCTGAAGACGTTGCGTCCTGACGTGAGCCCGGCGATCCTCTGGCCGCCGGGCTTCGTGCCGGGCCGGAGCACGTTGACGGCGGTGAAGGTGATACCGAGTCGTTGGATCGTCATGGTTCGCATCTACGCTCAAGGCGGCATTACCGAAGCCGCTGCGCGAGCCAGTCGCTGATCATCGTCACCACTTCGGCCTGCATCATCACCGGCGGCGGGAGCTTCGCATAGTTGCCCGGAAAGCCGTCGGTGTCGTGCACGAAAAGATGGTTGAGGTCCGGCAGCACGCGCGCAGTGACATCCGGGTTGCCCCCCTCCTTGAACGCGGCTTCCTGGAGCGCCACCTCCTCGGGCACGGCCTGCTGGTCGCGCGAACCGGTGAGGATCAGCACCGGCGTCTTCACGCGGCGCATGGTGGGAGCAGGATCGTACGTGAGGAAGTAGTTCATCCACGGGTCAGCAGCCATCATTCGTAGAGAACCAGGCCAAAGCTCCAGATGTCGGCGCGGTGATCGACGGCCTCGCCGCGGGCCTGCTCCGGTGCCATGTAGGCGGCCGTTCCCATCACCACACCCTGCCGGGTGCCGGCCATCGTGGTCACCTCCGCCTGCAGTGTGGCCGGCCTGCTCTTGGCCAGGCCGAAATCGAGCACTCTAGAGCCCGCTGAACCAATGGCCGGGCCGAAGGAGCGACCTATATGGTGAAGAACATCGTCAGAGGGCAGGGGAGCGGACGTGTACTGCTGCTGATCGGCACGATCGCGCTCGCAGCGTCCGGGACGCAGGCCGAATCCATCGCGCAACATGGTCAGAGTCAGGAGCGACAAGACTCGAGGAGCGACGAACATCGCAAACAGGGGCGGTCGCGAGCCATCGTCGGCTCGTGGTTTGCCACCACCGCCACCGGCATCAGACAACTCATCACGTTCCATGCCGATGGAACCGTCCTCCGCTCGGTGCAGGGCGAAGCCACCATCAACCCCGCAAGTTCGCCGCACACGCCGGCCTTTGGCGTCTGGCGCTACCTTGGCAAAGGGCGGTTCGGCGTGACGATCTGGGACCTCTTCTACGACGTCAGCACGGGCCAGCCGCTTCGGTACAACAAGCTCCGCCTCGAGGTGACGCTGGAGGATGATCGCGATAGCGCCAGCGCGAGGGCGATAGTGGAAACCATCGATCTGCAAGGTGTTGTGGTGGGGTCGCGCGCAGGCAGCGCCAACTTCGTACGCATTGCGTTCGAGCCGCTCGAGTAGGCCGCAATGTTGACGGGCAGTGTTGCCACGAGCGCGTGGAACCTGCCCGTCGTCGCACCAGCATGGTGGTGCATCGGATTCGTAGAGTTCACGCCGATCGCGGATAGCTCCGCTTTGCCGCGCCACCTCGCATCACCTTGACCAGCGG